>NZ_JBIVRD010000027.1:0-127718 GCF_044755565.1 Kitasatospora sp. NPDC092286
GTGAAACGGAGGTCGTCGCCGTGTCCGGCAGATCCCCATGTGGGTGACCAGATCGAACAACCTCAAGCCGATCACCGGAGGTAAAACGACAAGCTTAGGGCCTGTCGTCAGACTCCCGTCTGCGCGTCGACGCTCCCCCAGCCTTCGGCCGGGAGGTGCCCCCACCGCAGTGGCTTCCTCCTCCGCCTTGCGATGCACGCACCCCAACGCCGTCACGCCCGCCCTCCGGGCGGACGACGGGAGTCCGACGACAGGCCCCAGGGCTTCTCCGCCGATCCCCGGGGCCGGACACACCCGGTCGGCGGCGAGTCGCGAACCCGCCGGCCGACCGGGCTCACCACCGGCCGGTACTGGTTCGCTACCGCCGCCCAGTCAGCGTGGCGCCCACACTCGCGGCCACCACGCACCCGATCCCGGCCAGCTGCGGTGCGCCGAGCAACTGGCCCAGCACCACGAGGCCGACCAGGGCGCTGACCGCCGGCTCCAGGCTCACCAGCACGCTGAACACCCGTTGCGGCATCCGTCGCAGCGCCGTCATCTCCAGCGCGTACGGGATCACCGGCAGCAGCAGCGACACCCCGGCCACCGCGAGCAGCAGCATCAGCGGTGAGGCGCCGGGGGCGGTCAGCCCGTCCCAGGCCTGGCCGAGTCCGAACGGTGCCAGCGTCAGCGCGCCGACCGTCATCGACACCGCCAGGCCCTGGAAACCCTGGAACGCGGCGCCGACCTTGTCCGTGAACAGGATGTACGCGGCGTAGCAGGCGGCCGCGCCGAAGGCGTACAGCAGGCCGACCGGGTCGAGTGACGAGCCGCCGTCGCCCTCGCCGAGCAGCGTCAGCAGCACCACCCCGCCGGCTGCCAGCAGCGCCCAGAGCAGGTGGCTGGCGCGGCGGGCGAAGACCAGCGCGACCGCGAGCGGGCCGAGGAACTCGATGGTTGCGGCGGTGCCCATCGGCAGCCGGTCGATCGCCCCGGCGAAGAGCAGCGTCATCCCGGCGGACGCCATCCCGAGCAGGCCGGCCGCCGCGAGGTCGCGCGGACGGCGCCCGCGCAGCCGGGGCCGGGTGGCGATCAGCAGGATGACCGCAGCGAAGCTCAGCCGCAGGAAGGTCGTACCGCTGACCCCGAGCGGGCCGAACAGCGGCTTGGACAGCGCGATGCCGAGCTGCACCAGGAACATCGCGGCCAGACAGAAGAGCGGCGCCGGGATTCGATCCGGGCGCCGCATCAGCTTCGAGAACCGCCGGTCGGTCCGGCCGGGTCGGGTGCCTGGGGGCGGTTCGGCGCCGGGCGCCCCGCCTCGTCGCCAGCTACCGCGCTCGCCGGCGGGCTCGCCCTTGGGGGCGGGCGGCATGGCAAGGGCCTCGGCGACGGCGGCGGCCGACGTCGGGGCGACGGTTTCGCTGGGGTTGGGCGTGGGCATGCTGGCGAGTTTGCCGTAAGGAGTGATGAAGGGGCAAGCTCGTTACCTGAATCCGGACGGATGCGGACGGGTGCGCCCGAAAGGGTGAGCTTCGGCGGCACGGGCGGCGCGGCAGTGGCAACCGTTCGACGGTCCGTCAGTATCAAGGCGGGGTGCGCTATCTCCGTTCCGCGGCCCTTGTCGTCGTGTCCCTCGCCCTGCTGCTCGCCACCGACGGAGCGGGCGTGAACGCCGACACGACCGTCCTGGCCGCCGCCGCCGTCCCCCGGATCCGGGCCACCGTGCTGCCCGATTGGGCCGGCCCGCCCGCCCTCCGGGCCCGCGACCTCTACACCGGCGCCGCCTTCGACGCCTGCACCGCACCCCCGCTCGACACCCTCCGGGCCTGGCGCGGCACCTCCCCGTACGGCGCGGTCGGCATCTACACCAGCGGTGGCCAGCGCGGCTGCGACCAGCCGAGGCTCACCGCCGACTGGGTCCGCCAGGTACGGGCGATGGGCTGGCGGTTCATCCCCGTCCACGTGGGGCTGCAGGCGCCGTGCAGCGGACTCAGCCGCAAGCCCCGGCGGATCGACCCGAACCGGGCCGTGCAGCAGGGCCGGGACGAGGCGGCCGAGGCGGTCCGCGGCCTGAGCACCGTCGGGCTGGGCGAGGGCAGCCCGGTCTTCCTCGACATCGAGGCGTACCCGGCGCGGGACCCGGGCTGCGGTCAGGCCGTCGTCGACTTCACCCTCGGCTGGACCCAGACCCTGCACGCGGCCGGCTACCGCTCCGGCTTCTACTCCAGCCTCGACTCAGGCATCGCCGACCTCGCCGCCGCCGCGCGGGCCGGCAGCTCCCCGCTGCCCGACTCGCTCTGGTACGCCCGCTGGGACGACCGCGCCGACACCGTCGGGGGCGGTCCCCTCGGCGCCGAACTCTGGACCGACCACCAGCGCGTGCACCAGTACCACGGCAACATCGAGGAGACCTACGGCGGCGCGACGCTCACCGTCGACCGCAACCACGTCGACACCCCCCTCGCGGGCTGACGGGGCGGTTCCCCGGCCCCCCGCCGAGCCGCCCGGCGGCGCCCACCCGGGCTCAGCCTGCGGCCGGGCGCCGCCGCCACTCGCCGCTCCCGAGCGGCGACCAGCCCCGTCCGGCACAGTCCCGGCAGGTCTCCGGGATGTGGCCGGTCCCCGTCCGGTCTCCCCGGATCCCCATCCGGGCCCGGGTCTGCACCCCGTTCGAACAGTTGGGACACGGCACCCGGAACCTGGCCGGCTCCCGCTTCACCTGGCGGTCGTCGTGGCTGTCGCTCATGCCATGCAGTATCGCGCGCGGGCCCGTCCGGGACCGGCGCCGACCGCCATTGTCAGCCGTGAGTGCTACAACCTCTGTCCAGGGAAGCGGAAACCGAGGAGGACCACATGGGTACCTGGGACAGCGGCAACTTCGACAACGACACGGCGGCCGACCACCTCTCCGGGGTCACCGCGCGCCTCATCGGCGAGATCGAGCAGGCCATGGCCGGTGACCAGGTCGAGCTGGAGCCCGACGAGTACTGGGGCGTGGCCGTCCCCTGCAACCTCGAACTGCTCCACCTGATCGCCTCCCAGCACTACGTCGGTGCCGAACTTCCCCCGGCCGACGTCGTCGAGGCCTGGAAGGAGACCTTCCTGTCCGTCTGGGAGCGCTCCATAGACGACCTGGACCCGTCACCCGGCCACAAGGAGGAACGCCGCGCCGTCCTCCTCCGCACCTTCGACGACCTCGCGGCCCTCGCCCGCTCCCGGGGCTGATCCCCGGGGCCGGGAACAGGGACGAATCCGTGATCCGTGCAACGGGCCCGGGCTACTGACATCCGCCCTGCCGAGAGGCACAATCGGGCTCGTCCGCGCGCCTTACCGCCCAGTAGCCCCCGGTAGCCGCGCAGTCGCAGCCGCAGTGCCGCCCGGTCAAGGAGGACCCGTGTTCAGCACGATGCAGGACGTACCGCTCACCGTCGCCAGGATCCTCGAGCACGGGGCCACCATCCACGGGCGGTCGACCGTCACCACCTGGGACGGCACGGGGCCGGTGGTCCGGACGTACGCCGAGGTCGGGGCGCGGGCCGCCCGGCTCGCGCACGCGCTGCGGGACGAGCTCGGGGTGACCGGGGACGACCGGGTCGCGACGCTGATGTGGAACAACGCCGAGCACCTGGAGGCCTACCTTGCGGTGCCGGCGATGGGCGCGGTGCTGCACACGCTCAACCTGCGGCTGCCGGCACACCAGTTGTCGTTCATCGTCAACCACGCCGCCGACCGCGTGATCATCGTCAACGGCAGCGTGCTCCCGCTGCTCGCCGCCGTCCTCCCGGACCTCGACCCGACGCTCCGGCACATCGTGGTCAGCGGCCCCGGCGACCGGTCCGTCCTGGACGGCTTCGCGGGCACCGTGCACGACTACGAGGAGCTGATCGCCGACCGGCCCGCCGAGTACCCCTGGCAGAGCGACATCGACGAGCGCCAGGCCGCCGTGCTCTGCTACACCTCCGGCACCACCGGGGACCCGAAGGGCGTGCTCTACAGCCACCGGTCGGTCTACCTGCACTGTCTCCAGGTCAACACCGGGGACAACTTCGCCTTCACCCCGCGCGACATCGCGCTGCCGGTCGTCCCGATGTTCCACGTCAACGCCTGGGGCATCCCGCACGCCGCGTTCATGTCCGGCGCCGGCCTGCTCATGCCGGACCGTTTCCTCCAGCCGAAGCCGATGGCGGAGATGATCGCCCGGGTGCGACCCACCGTCAGCGCGGCCGTGCCCACCATCTGGAGCGGTCTGCTGGACGAGCTCGACGCGGGCGACCACGACACCTCCAGCCTGCGCATGGTGGTCATCGGCGGCAGCGCCTGCCCGCCGTCGCTGATGCGGGGCTTCGAGGAGCGCCACGGCATCCGGGTCCTGCACGCCTGGGGCATGACCGAGACCTCGCCGCTCGGCTCCTTCGCGCAGCCTCCGGGGGGCCTCACCCCGGAGGAGGAGTGGCCGTACCGCGTCACCCAGGGCATCTTCCCGGCCTCCGTCGAGGCCCGGCTGATCGGCCCGGGCGGCGAGCGGATGCCGCACGACGGCGTCTCGGCCGGCGAGCTGGAGGTGCGCGGACCGTGGATCGCCGGGGCGTACTACGGCGGCGCGGGCCACGACCCGCAGCGTCCGGACGACAAGTTCTCCGAGGACGGCTGGCTGCGCACCGGTGACGTCGGCACCATCACCGCCGACGGCTACCTCACCCTCACCGACCGCGCCAAGGACGTGATCAAGTCCGGTGGCGAGTGGATCTCCTCGCAGGACCTGGAGAACCAGCTGATGGCCCACCCGGAGGTCGCCGAGGCCGCGGTGGTCGCCGTCCCGGACGAGAAGTGGGGCGAGCGCCCGCTGGCCACCGTCGTGCTGCGCCCGGGCGCCACGGTCGGGCTGAAGGAACTGCGCGCCTTCCTGGCCGGGCGGATCGCCTCCTGGCAGCTGCCGGAGCGCTGGGTGATCGTCGACGCGGTGCCGAAGACCTCGGTCGGCAAGTTCGACAAGAAGGTGATCCGTGCCAGCTACGCGGCCGACGAACTGGACGTCACGCTCCTCGGCAAGGAGTAGACCGGGGCGCGACGAGGGCCGGCCACCCACGGCGGGTGGCCGGCCCTCTCGCGTCGTCCGGGTCAGCCGGCGGCCGCGACGCCCGTCTCGCCCATGGCACCGATCCGTCCGAGCAGGTCGACGATCCGCGACTGCACGTCCGCGCTGGTCGAGCGCTCGGCGAGGAACAGCACCGTCTCGCCGGTGCGCAGCCGGGGCAGCTCACGCGGGTCGAGGTCGACCGAGGTGTAGACCACCAGCGGGGTGCGGTGCAGCCGGTCGTTGGTGCGCAGCCAGTCCAGCAGACCGATTCGGCGGCGGCGGATCTGGAACAGGTCCATCACCACCAGGTTCGGCTGGACGCTGCTCGCCCGGGCGACGGCGTCGTTCTCGTCCACCGCGTGCTCGACGTGCATGCCGCGCCGCTCCAGGCTGCTGATCATGGCGGCGGCGATGTCCGGATCGCCCTCGACCAGCAGGACCCGCGGGGCGTGGTTCTCCCCGTCGCGGGGGGCGAGGGCGCGCAGCAGGACGGCCGGGTCGGCGCCGTACGCGGCATCCCGGGTGGCCTGGCCGAGGCCGGCGGTGACCAGCACCGGGACCCGGCTGTTCAGCGCGGCGGTGCGCAGCGACTGCAGCGCGGTCCGGGTGATCGGGCCGGTCAGCGGGTCGACGAAGAGCGCGGCGGGGAAGCCGGAGACCTGGGCGTCCACCTCCTCGCGGGAGCGGACGATCACCGGGCGGTAGCCGCGTTCCTGGAGGGCCTGCTTGGTGGCCGGGTCGGGCTCGGGCCAGACCAGCAGCCGGCGCGGGCCGCCGTCCCCGGCGGGGGTCGCCATCGACGGGTGCTCGACCGAGTCCTGGCCGGCGGCCGGCAGCTCGGCCATCGGACGCGGTGCCGTCCGGGCCTCCGGCGCGGCGGGCGGCTGCGGCGCGCCGCCGGTCGGGACCGGCCCGGCGGACGGTGTGACGGCGGACGACGGGGCGGCCGGGGGCAGCGCGGCCGGCGGGAACGCCTCACCCGGGCCGCCGGGCGTGCCGGCCTCGCCCGGAGCGCCGAGCGGGCGCGGCGGCGCGAGCTCGGCGAGGCCGGTGCCGACCGGCCGCGGGCCGTCGGTCCGGTCCGGCGCGCCGGGGCCGTCGCCACCGGAGCCGTTCCCGCCGGGGGCGGGCAGCGCGGGCCGGGCGGGCTCCAGCTCGGTGGACGTGCCGGAGGTGCCGGAGGTGACCCGGGCGTCCGGGCCCGGGCCGGGCGGGACGGCCAGCCGGCGCCGACGGCCGGTCGGCGCGGCGCCGGTCGGTTCGCTCGGTGCGGGCGTGGGCGCGGGCCCGGCCGGGAGGGCGTGCTCCAGACCGGGGTAGACCGGGAAGCCGGTGTCGGGGACGCCCGGCAGGGCGAATCCGTCGGCGGACTCCTCGTTGGCGGGCAGCGCCCGGCGCCGCCCGGAGGGCTTGGACTCCGGCTCGGCCGGGGCCTGACCGGACGGCCGGCCCGTGCTCGGGCCGGTCTCCCGGCCGGCGGCCGCGCCGCGGTCGCCGAAGGCCTCGGCGGGGGTCTCGGTCCCACCCGCCGGCGTGCTCGTGGCGGGCTCCGGAGCGGACCCGGTGCCCGGCCCGAGCGCGAACGGGCCGCGCGGGCCCGTCGGCGCGGCCTGGCCGCCCCGGCCGCCCGGCTGCTCGCCGCCGACCGGCACCGCGTACGCCGTACCGGCCCGGCCGTCGTCCTTGCCCCATGGGTCGCGCTGCGCGGTGTCCGGGCCGCCCAGGCCCTGCCGGCCGTACGCGGGGTCGTTGCCGGTGCCGTTCCACTGCTCGGGAACGGCCCGCTCGACCCGCGCCGGGGCGTTCGGCCACTGGTCGGGGTCGGCCGGTACGGCCGGGGGCGCGGCCTCCTCGGCCGCGGCCCGGCCACGGCGTCCGCGCCGTTCGGCCGCGGGCTCCTCGGCGGACTTCTCGGCGGACTTCTCGTCGGGGCTCTGCTCCCGGTCCTTCCCCTTCCCCTGGCCCTGGTCCGGGCGGGGCGCCTTCTCGCCGGGCGCCGCCTCGGCGTCGTCCTCGGCCCCCTGCGCGGTGGGCAGCTGCGGGATGCCCGGCAGGTCGGGCAGCACGGCGCTGTCGCTCTCCTTGGGGCGGTCCGAGCGCCCCTCGGCGCCCGCGCGCTCGGCGGCGGCCTTGGCCGCGGCCGGGTCCAGCGGCAGCTCGACCACATAGGTGGTGCCGGCCTTGCCGGGCAGCTCGTGCGGCTGGAGCACACCGCCGTGGCGCTCGACCACGGCCCGGGCTATCGGCAGGTGGACGGGGCTGCCGCCGCGTCCGGGGCCGCGGATCTCCACCCGGGCGACCTCGCCGCGCTGGGCGGCCGCGAGCACCACCATGGGCGCGTCTCCGCCGCCGGGGGGCAGCGCGGGCGCGCCGGGGGCGGCCAGGCCGGGGGAGGAGGTCTCGGGGGTGGCGTCCAGCGAGAGTCCGACCCCGCTGACGTCGGCGACCAGGTGGGCCAGCGCCTGGGCGAGCCGCTGCTCGTCGGCGATCACCTCGACGGCGGCCGCGTGCACGGAGAACCGGACCCGGCCCGCGCCGACCAGCTCGCCCGCCTGCTCGACGGCCCGCCGGACGACCTTGTCCAGGGCGACCGGCACCCGCTCGGCGGTCTTCTTCCCGCCCTTGTCGTCGCCGGCCCGGCCGTCCTCGGCGGAGCCGGGTGCGCCGGACCCGCCGTCGCCGCCGGCCTCGGAACGCTGGTGGGCGAGCACGCCGTCGATCAGCTTGCCGAACCGGCGGCACTCGTCGGCGAGCCGGCGCAGTGTCCAGTTGGCCTCGGGCCAGAGCTGGCCGGCCGGGTCGGTGGCCAGCGCGTCGATCCGCCGGTGCAGCGCGGTCAGGGCGCCGCCCAGCTCGCCCTCCAGGACGGCGGTGAGGTGCTCGTTGCGGGCGACCAGGGCCAGCTCACGGCTGCGGTCGGTGAAGGTCATCACCGCGCCGACCAGCTGGTCGCCGTCCCGGACGGGGGCGGTGGTGAGGTCGACGGTGACCGGCCGGCCGTCCTTGCGCCACAGCACGGTGCCGCGCACCCGGTGCTTGCGCCCGGAGGTCAGGGTGTCCAGCAGCGCGGACTCCTCCAGCGTCAGCGGCGTGCCGTCGGCCCGGGAGTGCTGGATCAGCGGGTGCAGCTCGCGCCCGCCCAGCTCGCTCGCCCGGTACTCCAGGATGTGCGCGGCGGCCGGGTTGACCAGGACGCAGCGGCCTTCGAGGTCCACGCCGAGCACGCCCTCGGCGGCGGCCCGCAGGATCATCTCGGTCTGCTTGTGCTGGCGGCGCAGCTCCGCCTCGACGCCGAGGCGGCTGGAGAGGTCGCGGACCAGCAGCAGGAGCAGGTCGCTCGCGGAGGAGCGCTCGCGGTACGGGTCGTACGGGACGAGCGGGGTGAGCGCGTAGCCGCGGCTGTCCCCGGCGCCGTCGTCGGCGAAGTCGTTGCCGGAGACCTCGACCGGGAAGGTCGTGCCGTCGGTGCGGCGGGCGGTCATCCGGACCGGCCGGTCGAGGGCGTCGTCCTCGCGGGGCGCCGGCCGCATCGAGCCGGGGATCCGGCTGGGGTCGAACTCGGGCAGGAGGTCCAGCACGCCCATGCCGACCAGCGAGGTGCCGGGGGTCTGGAGTGCGTGGACCGCCGCGTTGTTGGCGTCGACAACGGTGCCGTTGCTGTTCACCAGCAGCAACGCGTCTGGCAGGGCGTCGAGTATGGCGGCGAGGCGAGCAGCGCCTCGGATCGGCCTGCTGCTCACGTCGACAGGTCTCCTCGGCTCAGGGCAGCTCCTCCGGAGACGGCAGTATCTCATTCTTCTTTGCGGCGGGGACGACCCGCCTAGTAACGTTGGCGGCGGTTGGTGCCGGGCCCTCGGGTTGTGGCATCATCACAGGCACACGGAACGAGTCCGCCATGCGGGCGCGGTCCATGTGGGGAGGCTTCGCCTAGTCCGGTCTATGGCGCCGCACTGCTAATGCGGTTTGGGTCTTAAAGCCCATCGAGGGTTCAAATCCCTCAGCCTCCGCCCCATGGGAGCCCCGTCGACGATCATGTCGGCGGGGCTCTTCGCATGGCTCCGCAGGGCGTCCGGATCAATCGATTTCGCCCCGCGTCGCAGGTCATGTAATGTTGTCCCCGCAACGCCCCGATGGCACGTTCACCAGGGCGAGCGCTCATAGCTCAACGGATAGAGCACTTGACTACGGATCAAGAGGTTGCAGGTTCGAATCCTGCTGAGCGCACCAATCCCCGCAAGATCGGGTTCGCCCGGTTCTTGCGCTCATAGCTCAACGGATAGAGCACTTGACTACGGATCAAGAGGTTGCAGGTTCGAATCCTGCTGAGCGCACCATCGAGAAGCCCCCGGCCACCGGCCGGGGGCTTCTTCGTCGTGTGCGCCCGGCCCGCGGGTGCCCGGATGCTGTGCGCCCGGCCCGGGGACCGGGGCCGGCTGCCGGACGGCGGTGCCCGGTTGGGCTTCTGGGGCTCCGGCCCGATACCCCGCTTAATGGATGAAATGCATTCCTTTCGGGTACATCCTGTCCTGCCGGTCGGATGACCGCCAAACGGGTAGGACACGGCCAGGAGTGCAGGTGTCGCAGTATTACCGGCCCAGGATCATGATTCCGTTTTGTCAGATCTTGTGCCCAGACTGCCCGGCCACCCTGGCAGCCGACACCGAAGGGAGAGCCGGATGGGCCGACAGCTTCCCCGCATCGCAGCCCCGCCCGCCCCGGCCCCGGACCGGCGCACCCGCCGGGCGCGATGCCTACGACTGGCGTCGGCCGGGGCCTCCTCCGCACTGGCCGCCGGACTGCTCGTCGCCGGGAACCCGGCGCCCTCCGCCGCCCAGCAGTCCCCGGACGCCTGGTCGGGAGAACAGCGCGCGGTCCTTCCCTCCGGGCTCTCCGTACAGTTCGACTTCTCCGCCGCCCCGGGAGTGGCCGTCACCGCCGGGCCGGGCGAATTGGCCGACCGTTCCGGAGCGGGAAAAACCGGCGCGCTCTATGCCGACGGACTGCGGCCCGGAGATCCCGCGCAGACGTTCCGAATCGCCGAGGACCGTCCGTGGACGGATGGTTCCTGGCGCACCGTCGGAACGCTCCGGCTCGCATTCTCGCGCCCGGTCCGCAATCCCCGGCTGCACCTCAGCGGACTCGCCGGAATCGCCACCGGGAAAGGCGGGACCACCAGCACCGCGACCCGGCTGACCCTCACCGACGGCTCGCCGGGCTCGCCCACCCTGGTCGACCGCACCGGCTGGCCCGGCTGGACGGTGCGGGGCAGCACCCTGGCGCCCGCCGGGGCCGACGGCGGCACCGACGCCGTGGCCGGATCCGCCGCCGAGGGCAGCCTGGAACTGGCCGGCACCTTCCGCACCGCCGTCTTCCGGGTCGAGCAGCGCTCCACCGCCCGGGCCGGCAGCACCACCGCCCCCGCGGCACTGGCCCAGGTGTACACCGTCACCCTGGACGAAGGCGTCGGCACCGCGCCGCAGGGCTACGGCAACGCCTCCCACCTGGTCTCTGACCTCTTCCTGGGGACGGACGCCACCACCACGCCGGGCCGGCCCGCCCGGCGGGCCGCCGCGACCGCCCCGGGGGCGGCCGGGGAACCGCTCGTCCAGCTCGACCACGGCGCGGGCCTGCGCGGCGTCTGGTCCGACCCGGCGTCGTCCCGGCGCCGGCCCGGGCGCGGCGAGTACCCGGGCGCCGATCCGGCCGTCGCTTTTCCCGCCGAGGCCGCGATCGGCCGCTACTACCGGCTCACCGTCCCGGTGGCGGTCGGCGACGCGCCCGCCACCCTGGCCGGCTGGATCGACTTCGACCACAACGGGAGGTTCGACCCCACCGAGCGGGTGCAGACCGACCTCCCGGCCGGGGCGCGCACCGCCGTCCTGGAGTGGACCGTCCCCGGCAACGCCTCCTCGGGGGAGACCTGGGCCCGGCTGCGGCTCGGCCGGGACGCCACCCAGCTGGTGGGCGCCGACGGCTACGCCGACTCCGGCCAGGTCTCCGACCAGCGGGTCAGACTGACGGTCGGCGCCGCCCGCCTTGAGATCGCCGACCCGGTCGACGGCGCGGTGGTCTCCGACGCGCGCCCGCGGATGCGCGGCGAGGGTGCCGTCGCCGGGGCGGCGGTGGAGGTCCGCGACGGGGACACCGTGCTCTGCGGCACCCGGGTGGGGCCGGGCGGCGACTGGTCCTGCAGGCCCGGCAGCGCGCTGAGCGCGGGCGCACACAGCCTCACCCTGGTCGAGACCACCCGCGGCGGCGTGGTGCTGCGCGGCGAGCCGGTCCGGATCACTGTGAAGACGGCGCCGCCCGGCGCGCCCGTCCTCACCCTCCCCGAGTACACCAACGACCCGGGCCTCCAGCTGACCGGCACCGGGGAGCCGGGCAGCGTCGTCTCGGTCGCCGACCGGCCCGCCGGGGCGCCCGGCGACGCGGACACCGAGCTGTGCACGACGGCGGTGCGGGCCGACGGTGGCTGGTCCTGCCTCCCGGTGGAGAACCTGCCGGACGGGCGGCACCGGCTCACCCCGTCCGCCGCGGACCAGGCCGGGAACCGGACGGCGGGGCGCGTCGCCGAGCTGGTCGTCGACACTGTTGCGCCGGACCGCCCGGTGCTCACCGCGCCGGCCGTCGGCGAGACCGTACGGGTAGCCCGGCCGAAGCTCGCCGGGCGGGCGGAGGCGGGGGTCAGGGTCGTCGTCACCGCCCGGGCGGGCGGCTCGGCCCCGGGCTCCGGCGAGCCGGTCGTGGCCTGCGGGGCGACCGCCGCCGTCGACGGCAGCTGGACCTGCACGGCCGACCGCGATCTGGCGGACGGCGAGCAGCGGCTGGTCGTCACGGCGACCGACCTGGCGGGGAACGGAACGGCGGCCGACGCGGTCCCGATCCTGGTCGCGACTGCGACTGCGACTGCGAGTACGGGTGCGGCGGTGCCGACGCCGTCCCAGCCGATGTCGCCGTCGCCGTCGGTGCCCACGTCGTCGCCCACGTGGGCACCCACGTCGGTACCGACAGCGGTGCCGTCCTGGACGGCGTGGCCCTCGCCGTCCCTCTCCCCGTCCCGGCCGCCGGTTCCCGGCCGACCGGCCCCGTCCGTACCGGTCGCCAGGCCCACGGGGCCGGCGAGTCCGGTACCGGCGCCCGTGGCGTCGTCGGCCGCGGCCGCCCCGTCCGGCCGGCCGGTTCCGTCCGGTCCTGTCCGCGGGCCCGGCCTGCCGGGGCTGCTGCCGATCGCCGTGCCACCGGCGGCCGTGCCGGACCCCCGTCCGGCGCTGCCCCCGGCGTCCGTCCCCGCCCCGGCGGCGCCCGCGCTCGCGGTGTCCGTCTCGCCGAGTGCGGTGGTGGGCCGGAGCGCGGCACCGGACCCGAGCCCGAGCGCGGGTCCGGCCGCGGTCGCCGCCCCGGCCGCCGCCGTCACCCTGGAGTCCGGCGCCGGGAAGGCGCCCACCGAGGCCTCCCGGCAGCCGGCTGCACCGCCGGCTGCACCGCCCGCCGTATCGCCGCCCGTGTCGCCAGTGGTGGAGGAGCCCGTGGACGAGCCGCCCGTCGAGGCGTCGCACGCGTCCGGCCGGACGGGATCGGGCGGCTGGCGCGGCGGGCTCGCCGGTGTCCTCTTACTGCTCACCGCGGCCGGCCTGATCACGCGACGGTTCGTCGCGCGGAGGCCCGGCGCGCAACGAGGTTGAACCAATCCGACCATCCGACCATGTGCCTGCGCGTCAGGTCAGCCTCGGACGATTCGTCAGGAAATGTCGACACGCACTACCTCAAATGTCGCATTTGATGACGTATGAACTTAGCCTGACTCTGGCACTGCCCGTCAGATCCGGGCCGCCCGTTGCGCGACACACCGACCCCGAGGATCCGTGCATGGACGTCACCCGCGATTCTTCGCAGCGACCCGACAATCTGCCCAAGGCGCTCCCCCCGGCGCTGCCGGAACGTTCCTCCAGCGGCGCCAGCCCGCTGGTCAAGCTGGCCAGGACCGCCGGCCCGGCCGACAGCGGCCCGGCCACCACACCGCTGGCGGTCGTCCCCGGCCCGTCGACGGGTACCCCGATCGACCTGCGCGACCCGCTGGAGACGGCCGGCCCGGCGAACCTGGACAGCCTGGAGGCCACCCCGGCCGGCGCGGTCCCCGCCACCGCCTCCCGCCGCCCCCCGCGCGCCGACCAGGCACTGCGGGAGCACAGCGCCGCCGCCCTGCCGGGCTGGATCGCCCTGCTGACCCTGCTGGTCGGCGTGACCGCCGTCCTGCTGGTGCTGCTGCGCGACGGCGTCATCCCCTACTGGGACGCGCTGCCCGACCTGCGCGGCACCGCCGCGAGGGAGAACGGCCACGGCGAGGTGACCGTCCAGTCCATCGCGGCCGTCACCACCGCCGGGCTGCTGATCGTGCTCTCCCTCGCCGGGCTGCTGGCCAACGCGGGCGGCGAGACCCGGGTGCTCACCCGCTGGGGCCGCTACCGGGGCACCGTCCGCCGGACCGGCCTGGTCTGGGTCAACCCGCTGCTGCGCCGCCGCCGGGTGGACGTCCGGCTGCGGCACTGGCGCAGCGAACAGGTCAAGGTGGTCGACCGCACCGGCACACCGATCGTCGTCCGGCTGCTGATCGTCTGGCGGGTCAAGGACACCGCCCGCGTGCTGCTGGCGATCGAGGACCACGAGAGCTACCTGCGCGAGCAGGTGCAGGCGGTGCTGACCCGTACCGCGTCCACACTGCCGTGCGACAGCAACGCGGCGCCCGGGCCCGCGCTGCGCGACGGCCAGTGGTTCGCCGACGAGCTGACCCGGGGGCTGGCCGCCGAGGTCGCCCCGGCGGGCATGGAGGTCTACTCGGTGCAGCCGCTGGCACTGGACTACGCGCCCGAGGTGGCCGAGTCGATGCGCCGGCGCCGGCTGGCCGACCTGGACGCGGGCCTGCGCACCGTGCTGGTGGACGACGCCGTGGAGGCGGCGGCGCTCGCCGTCCGCCGGCTGGAGCGCGCCACCACGCACGAACTGGACGAGGCCGCCCGCAGCGCGCTGATGGAACAGCTGCTGGTCGCCTTCGTCGCCCCGGCCGGAGTGGCCGCCTCGGTACCGTCCCCGGCCACCCGGGCCGGGCGGAAGGAAGGACGACCGGCATGAGGATAGCCACCGGCACGGAAGCCGGCTTCGACGCCGACACCGCACTGATCGGCTTCGAGGAGAGCCTCGGCGGCATCCCCGCGATCGAGGGCTGCGCCTGCCCGAACTGCGCGGCCCGGCCGCGCACCGCCCGCCCCGCGGCGGGCGGTGGCGGCCGAATACACCGCGCCGTGCGAAATACCTGCCTGGCCACCACCGTGCTGGCCGGCGCCGGCGTGGTCGGTCTGACGGCCGGCGCCGGGTCCGCGCAGGCCGCGGCCGGCAAGCAGGGCTGGGACGGGTCGAAGTACTGGTTCAAGAACGCCGACGGCGAGTGGCGCTGGACCAGCCACTACGAGGTCTACGCCGGCCGCACCGGCAAGTCCGCCGGCTCGGGCGGCTCCGGCGGGGCCGCCGCCTCCAACGGCTCGGCCTCCTCCTCGGGTATCACCCAGGGCTGGGACGGTTCCAAGTACTGGTTCAAGAACGGCAGCGGGGAGTGGCGGTACACCAGCCACCACGACGTCTACCTGAGCCGCACCGGCCAGTCCGGCGGCGGTTCGGCCCCCGCCCCCGCCCAGCCCGCCACCCGGCCCGCCGCCGACAGCGCGCCCGCCTCCGGCAGCGTGGAGACCGCGATCGACTACGCGCTCGCCCAGCTCGGCAAGCCGTACGTCTGGGGTGGCAACGGCCCGTCCGGTTACGACTGCTCGGGGCTGGTCCAGCAGGCGTACCGGCGCAGCGGGATCAGCCTGCCGCGGGTGGCCGACGACCAGTACGCGGCCACCACGCCGATCAGCGCCGGGCAGCTGCGCCGCGGCGATCTGGTGTTCTGGTCGGACAGCGGCCGGGCCTCCGGCATCCACCACGTGGGGATCTACCTGGGCGGCGGCAAGTTCGTCGAGGCGCCCAGGCCGGGGACGACGGTGCGGATCTCCAGCCTGAGCCAGGGCTACTACCCGACCCACTTCGGGCGTCCGTAGGACGTCGCGGCCCGGGCCCTCCGGGGACACGGCCCGGGCCCCCGCCGGGGCCTGACCCGGCGAATGCTCCTAGCTGTTCTCGCCGCCGCGGCCGAGGGCGGTGGCGGCGTCCGAGCGGCCGGTGTCGTAGACCGTCCGCATCTGCTGCTCGTCCCAGTCCACGTCGAGGGCGTCGGGGCTTTGCCGCCGTCGTTCCGTCTGCCACGTCTCGACCATCGCGCTGATCCCCTCGTGGCCGCTTCCGCCGTCGCCGCCGGTGAGGGTGTTCCGCTCGATCCGGCCGGCCGCGGCCGCGTTGATCTCGTCGGTGGCGCTGCTCTGCCACTGGGTGAGCCCGGCGCCGAGGAGGCGCTGGGCGGCCTCGCCCATCCCGGGGACGGGGACGAGCGAGAGCGGGGTGCCGACCCCGGCGTACATGGTCTTGGCCTTCCAGGCCTCGACCTTGGTGTCGTCGTCGCGCTGGTCGAGGATGGCGTCGGCCTGGACGGCGTCGATGACCCCGAGGGCGACGGAGGAGTTGGCCATCAGGCCCTTCCATTCCTTCTCGGCCGTGGTCGGCGGGAGCTGGGAGAGCTGCTGGGCCACGTGCGTCAGCTCGGCCCGGCGGACGGTCTGGTGGGCGTCCGGGTCGTCGGCGACGCCGCGCAGGAGCCGGATCAGCGAGCCCTTGTCGGTGGCCATCCTGGTTCCGCCGGTCTCCTGGTCGGTCCAGACGCCGCCGGTGTTCCCGCCCGCGTGGTCCTTGGCGGCGCGGTTGGTGCCGGAGAGGATGTCGTGGGTGTCGGCGGCGTAGTCGGCCAGCGCGTCGGCGAGCGGGCGCCGCAGGCCGTCCGGGAGCCTCTCGTGGCCGATGCCGGCGTCCAGCAGACCGACGGTGTCGCGCATCACCCGGGCCTGGGCCTCGGTGTGGTGCCTGACGGCGTCCTCCCGGCCCGGGCGGTCGCCGGTGGCGGCCGCCTCGACGGCCAGGCCGAGCGAGTGGTGGCCGGTGGCGCGGGCGCCGGCGACCAGCTCCTCCGGCCAGTGGCGGCCGTTCAGCAGGTAGGCCAGGTGGTCACCGCGACGGGGGTCGCCCGGGTCGAGGAAGCGGGTCGAGGCCTGCGGGTTGCGGCCCAGGGCCGTGAGGAAGCCGGCCACCGCGTCGCCGCCGCGGCCCTCGCCGAGGTGGTCCCACGTCGGCTGGGTGGAGTCCGGGGCCCAGATGGCCTGCGGGCCGATCCCGGAGCCGCGCTCGAAGGCGAGCAGGCTCTCGCCGTAGGCGTTGAGGAAGTCGGAGTCGTACGCCCCGGAGCGCAGCAGGCTGCTCATCAGCTGGTAGCCGTAGGGTGTGGGGCCGCCGCCCGGGCGGTTCCGGACCCGTGGTCCGAGCCTGATGATCTCGTGTTCCCAGTCCCGCATGGCCCGGCCGCGGCTCTGGGTCGCGGTGCCGAGGGTGGTGCCCAGCGAGGTCTGGAGGCGCCGGACGGCCTCGCCGCGCCCGCCGCCGTACGCGCCGGCCTTCGCCGGGTCGTTGACGTCGCGCCAGAAGTCCAGGGTGCCCTGCGGGCCGAGCGTGACGGCGAACTCCTCGGCGAAGGCGGGGTCGCTCCCGCGCCGGTCGAGCAGGGCGTTCAGCCTGGTCAGCTCCGCGGTGGAGAGGGCGCCGCCCTTTCCGGCCAGGGCGAGGGCCTCGCCGAGGTCCGCGCGGGCCGCCCGGGCCTCGTCCAGGCTGCGGCAGCCGCTGGTGTTGAAGGAGTCGTCGGCCGCGCCGTTCGGGTCGGAGCGCAGGGCCCAGGCCGCGGCCTCGTCGGCCTCGGTGGCCTGCCGCAGTGCCGCCTCGATGCGGTGGACCAGGTCGTCGACCGCCTGCCTCCGCCCGGGCAGGAAGGCCGTCCGGAAGTCCGGCTGGTGCCGGGCGGACTCGTCGTGCAGGAGCGGGTGGACGTCGGTGACCGTCCCGTCGGGCGCCACCTTCAGATGGCCGGCGGGGGCGTCCTCGTCGGCGAGCCGCCTGAGCCGGCGCTGGGCCTCGCCGAACTGCCCGGCGGCGTCGGCCAGCAGGCCGGCGAGGTCCGCGGACTCCTGGGCGGCGGCCTCGATCTGTTCGGCGGCCCGCCGGATCAGCGCCCTGGCCTCGGTCGCGGCCTCGCCCTCCCAGCCGCCGGCCAGCGCGGTCACGACCTCGCCGGTCAGCCGGTCCTTCAGTCCGAGGTAGCGGCCGCGCAGCGCCCGCCACTCCTCGGCGGCTCCGTTCAGCGTGTCGAGTCGGGCCGTGGTCACGGCTTCGTAGCTCAGCATGGTCGGCCCCGTCACCGTTCGCCGGAGAGGTTCCGCCCGGTCGCGTCCTCCGTCGCCGTGTAGGCGTCGGCGGTGGTGCGCAGCCGCCGGGCGATGTCGTGGAGCGTGTTTCCCAGCGTCGCCACCTGGTTGTCCCAGCGGATCGCGCGGGCCCGCAGCTCCGGTCCGGTCCGCCAGCCGCCGAGCGTGCCGTACGCGGTGGTGGTCCACTCCTGGGCGCGGTCGTCGACGGCGGAGAAGCATGCGTGGATCTCGTCGACGGTGCCGGCCCGGGCTCTCAGCTCGGCCGGGGTGACGGTCACTTCCGGGCCGGCCGTGGTGCCGGGGCCCGGCCGCGGGTACGGCGTGCCGTCCGCGCCGTCGAACAGGCCGCCCCGGACGGGTTGGCCGGCCGACCGGCGCCAGGTGGCCGTGTGGTCGGTGAAGTCCTGCTCGGTACCCGGTCGTTCGTGGACCATGGTTCATCATGGCGCGTTCCGGCCGTGAACGGCTGGTCCGCGTGCGCGAAAACGCCCGCAGGCTGCGAACAGGACCCGTACGGGGGGCGTGTTCGCAGCCTGCGGGGCGTGCGGGGACCTGCGGTGCGCTCAGGCGGAGGCCCTGTCCAGCAGGGCCGTCTGCTCGGGGGTGAGCCGCAGCGAGGCGGCGGCCAGCAGCGGCGGGAGCTGCTCGACCGTACGGGCGCTGGCGATCGGGGCGGCGACCGTCGGGCGGGCGGTCAGCCAGGCCAGGGCGACCGTGGCGGGCTCGACGCCGTGCTCGCCCGCGACGGTGTCCAGCGCCTCCAGCACCTTGGGGCCGCGCGGGTCGTCCAGGTAGCGGGCGGCGCCCTCGGAGCGGGCGCTCGCCACCCCGGCACCGCCGAGGCGGTACTTGCCGGTCAGGAAGCCGGAGGCGAGCGCGTAGTACGGCACGGTGGCCAGGCCGTGCTCCGCGACCACGTCGGCGAGCGGGCCCTCGAAGGTGGCGCGGGAAACCAGGTTGTAGTGCGGCTGGACCGCGACGTACTTGGCCAGGCCCTCGCGCTCGGAGAAGGCCAGCGCCTCGGCGAGCCGTTCGGCGCCGATGTTGGAGGCGCCGATCTCGCGGACCTTGCCCTCCTTCACCAGCTCGTCCAGCGCGGTGACGAACTCCTCGACCGGGGTGTCGTCGTCCTGGTGGGTGTAGTAGAGGTCGATGCGCTCGATACCGAGACGGCGCAGCGAACCCTCGACGGAGGACTTGATGTTGGCCGCGCCCAGGCCGAGCGCCTCGGGGTGGAGGCCGACCTTGGTGGCGATCACGATGTCGTCGCGGTTGCCCCGGCTGCGCAGCCAGTTGCCGATGATGGTCTCGGACTCGCCGCCGGTGTTGCCGGGCACCCAGGAGGAGTAGACGTCGGCGGTGTCGACGAAGTTGCCGCCGGCGGCGGCGTAGGCGTCGAGCACGGCGAAGGACTGCTCCTCGTCGGCCGTCCAGCCGAAGACGTTGCCGCCGAGGGAGAGCGGGTGGACGGTGAGGTCGGAGGTGCCGAGCTGCACACTGCGCCCGGCGTCACTGTGGTTTTCGGTCATGGTCGGAGTCAACCCGATCACGGTGGCCCGCATTCCATGATCCGGACAGGCTTCACCCGCTTGTCGCACCGTTGTTGCACTCGCGGGTGGTGAGGGCCGGAGGAGGGTCCGGGGTGTCGGCCGGGCGCGCGGATTCGTTAGAGTCCGTGCCATGGCTGACAACGACTACGACCCCGCCGGCAGCACCCAGATGTTCCGGGCGTTCGTCGACGAGACCCCGGCACCTCAGGCACCGGGCTCCGTCTCCACCTACGGCAGCAGCAGCGGCGGCGGTGGCAACCGCACCGGTGTGATCGCGCTGATCGCGGTCGTCGCGGTGGCCGTTCTGGGTACCGTCATCTGGCTGGCGGTCAAGTAACCCCCTCGGTGGACCGCCTGGCGGCGCCCGCCATGTCCGTGGCTCTCAGCAGGGCCGTCGCCAGGCGTCCAGTTCGAGCTTCTTCTGCATCGAGCTGAAGCCCAGACCCTTGGTCCGGGCGCAGAACTTCTCCGTGCCGAGCTTGTACTCGACATGGAAGACCGCCTTGCCCGCCTGGATGAAGGGCGAGAGCCGGTCGCACTCGTTGAACTCGGCGCATTCCTCGTTCACCGCGAAGTCGAACTCGCCGACCAGCGCCGGGATCTGCTCCAGGTCGTTCTTCAGGCCGATCGCCATCCCGCGCTCGTGGGCGAGCGAGGCCAGCATGCGGTTGTACCGGAGCTGGTCCTCGGCGGTCAGCGGGAAGCCGCTCTTCTGGTTGTACGCCTCGATGGTGTCGGGCTCGATGGCGTCGAAGCCCTTGGCCCTGCACATGTCGAAGCGGGCGGCCATCAGCGGCTTCAGCTGGTCGATCTTCCGGATGTCGAACCACTTCTCGCCCTTCCATCCGTTGCCGGAGCCCTGGAGGGCCTTGGCGAAGGCGGCGGAGTCGGGGCGGAAGTCCTCCCAGGAGCCGGCGTTGATGTAGCAGATCACCTTGCGGCCCTTGGCGTGCAGCGCGGCGACCACCGAGGCGTCGTTCTCGAAGCCGTCGATGTCGTAGACCGGTACGTCCACCGACTGGTCGACGCCGTCGCCGAGTTGCCACTGCCAGGCGAGGCCGGGCGCGGGCTGCCAGCGGGCGCCGGCGGGCTGGGGCGGGGTGGCGCCCGGGGTGGTGGTGCCCGGCGCGGTGCCGCCGGGGGTGCCCGGCGTGCCGGTGGCCGGGGTGCCCGGGGCGGTGGTCGGGGTGCCCGGGACGGTGCTGGTCGGGGTGCCCGGGGTGGACGGCGCGTCCGGGGTGCCGGGGGTGCCCGGGCCGCTCGACGCCCCGGGGTCGGGGGTGGCGGTGGCCGCGGGCGGCTGGGCGCCGGTGGCATCGGCCGAGGGGTCGTCCCCGGCGTCCGAGCCTGAGCTGCACGAGGTCGCCAGCAGGGCGGTGGCGAGGGCGATGGCGGCCGGCAGGGGCCGGGTGCGGCGGGTCACGGGTACTCGAACTCCGGTTCGGGTCAGGCCAGTTCGGCGGCGGTCAGGCCGTACGGCAGGGTGCGCCAGGGGTTCTCCCCGGCGCCCGGGACGGCGCAGCCGACGCCGGCCCGGCGGGCGGCGATCAGCGCGGCGGCGTCCCGGGCCTGCTCGGCGGGCACGTCGTACACGAGATGGCAGAAGCGGGCGGCCGCGTGCCGGCCGGTCCACACCGGCAGGGCCATCGAGCGGTACGTCTCCCAGTCGCCCTCGAAGGTGACCAGCAGGTCGGCGAGTCCGACCTCGGCGTAGCCGGGGTCGGGGTGGTCGCCGTGGCCGAACACCACGGTGCCGCACCCGGCGGCCCGGGCCGCGGTGGCCAGCCGCCGGTAGTGGGCCAGCGCGCCCGGGTGGGTGGCGACCTGGTCGAGGTAGACGCCGGTGATCCCGTGCCGCTGGCGGTAGGTCAGCACGTCGGCGACCACGGCCGCGTGCGGCCTCCGGCCGTAGTCGGTGTCGGCGTAGCCGAGCAGCGGCAGGCCGGCCGCGCGCAGTTCCTCGGCGGCCTCGGCGAAGACGTTGTCGGGGGTCTCGCCCGGGCCGTCGGCGAGGTTGAGCACGACGGCGGCGATCCGGCCCGGGTCGGCGGCGGCGACCGCCTGCCAGGCCGCCGGGTCCACCGCGGGGTGGACGTACAGCGGCACCAGCAGGCGGCCGTCGAGGTGGCTGCCGCCCGTCATGCGACGGCCGGGGCGGGGACGGGCTCGGCGGTGCCGAGCCAGAGGTCGCGCAGGGTGTCGGCGAGGCCGGTCTCCGGCTGCCAGCCGAGGGCCCGGGCGGCGGCCGAGACATCGGCCTGCTGCCACGAGACGGCGGCCGAGCGCTCGGAGCCGGCGCCGCTCTCGTCGATCCGGCCGGTGAAGCCGGCCGCCGCGACCAGGCCGTCCGCGATCGCCCGGACCGGCTTCGCCCGCCCGGAGGCGAGGTTGAGCACCCGGGGCAGCGGACCCTCGGCGGTGACCGCCAGACCGACCGCGCGGGCGATGTCCCGGGCGTCGACGAAGTCGCGGTGGGCCGAGAGATCCCCGACCTTCACCACCCCGTCGGCCCCGTCCGGGGCGGCCCGGCGCAGTTCCGCGGCGAGCCGGCCGGGCAGCGAGCCCGCCGGTGCTCCCGGGCCGACCGGGTTGAACACCCGCAGCACCACGGCGTCCAGCGGTGAACCGGCCACCGCGAGGGAGCCGGCCAGCTTGGTGGCGCCGTACACGCCGACCGGGCGGGCGTCGGCGTCCTCGGCGAGCGAGCTCCCGGGTGCGCAGACGCCGTACTCGCCGGCCGAGCCGATGTGCACCAGGCGCGCCGCCGGGGCGCCCTGCCGCAGGGCCTCGGCGAGCACGGCCGGGCCGCGCGCGTTGACCTCGGCGAGAGTGACGGCGCTGCCGGCCACCGCGCCGGCGAAGTTGACCACCGCGTCGGGCGCCAGCGCGGCCAGTTCCTCGCCGAGCGGGCCGGTCCGGGCGGTGGCGAGGTCCAGCCGGAGGCCGTGGTCGGGCCGCCGCCCGGCGGTCAGCACGGTGGCACCGGGCAGCGACCGCAGGACGGCGGCGGCGTGGCGGCCGAGGAAGCCGTCCGCGCCGAGCAGCAGGATTCTCACGCGGCCCGTCCGTCGTTCTCGGGGCCCGCGGCGGCGGTCGCGGGCTGTTCGACGGCGTCCGGCGCGGTGCGGGCGGCCGGGATCGACAGCTCCGAGCCGCTTCCGGGGACGGCGTACAGGCCCTCGACCGGCTCGCCGGGCAGCAGCAGCGAGCGGTTGACCGCGAACTCCGCGTTGGCCCGGTCGTAGTCGTCCGGGCGGCCGATGTCCAGCCAGTAGCCGCTGAACTCGTAGGCGGACGGCGGGGTCTGCGTGGCCAGCAGGTCCAGCACCAGCTCGTCGAAGCCCAGTGGCAGGCCGGGGGTGTACGAGGCCAGGGCCGAGCGGGACACGCCGTACACGCCCATCGAGACCCGGTAGTCGATGCTCGGCTTCTCCTGGAACCCGGTGATGCGGCCGGCCTCGGAGGTCAGCACACCGAAGTCGATCTTCACCTGGCGGGCGTAGGTGGCGATGGTGAGCGGAGCCCCGGACGCCTCGTGGTGCCTGAGCACCCCGGCGAAGTCCAGGTCGGTGAGGATGTCGCCGTTCATCACCAGGAAGTGCTCGGGCAGCCGGTCCTGCATGGTGAGCAGCGGGCCCATGGTGCCGAGCGGGCTGTCCTCGACGGCGTAGCCGACCCGCAGGCCCCACTGCGAGCCGTTGCCGACATAGGCGCGGATGATGTGGCCGAGGTGGCCGATGGCGAGGGTGACGGTCTTGAAGCCCGCGGCGGCGAGCTGGCGCATCACGATCTCCAGGATCGCGTGCTGGTCGCCGATCGGGACGAGTGGCTTGGGGAGCGCGGTGGTGTAGGGGCGAAGGCGTACGCCCTTACCGCCGGCCAGGATCACTGCGTGCATGGTGTTTCCCCCACGGATGATGGTGCGACAGGAGCCTTGGAAATCGGTGCTGGCAGGGAGGGAGGAGCGCGGCGGGGTCAGACGTTGTAGAGACCGGTCTTGTAGCGGGCCAGGTTGGCCGGGTCCCGGAAGAACTCGATCGTCTGCTCCAGGCCCTCCTCCAGGGAGAACCGCGGAGCCCAGCCGGTGGCGGCGCGCAGCCGGGTGGCGTCGGCGACCAGGCGCATCACCTCGGAGTTGGCGGGGCGGATGCGCTGCTCGTCCTCCTTCACCGTGAGGTCGACGTCCATCAGCTTGCCGACCAGGGCGACCAGGTCGCCGACCGAGATCTCGCCGCCGGTGCCGGCGTTGAAGGTCTTGCCGACGACGGTCTCGGCGGGGGCGGTGCCGACCGTGCGGAAGGCGTTCGCGGTGTCCTTCACAAAGGTGAAGTCGCGGGTCGGGCGCAGGTCGCCGAGGGTGATCTCGCGCTCGCCGGCGGCCAGCTGGGCGATCACGGTCGGGATGACGGCGCGCATCGACTGGCGCGGGCCGAAGGTGTTGAACGGGCGCAGCGTGACGACCGGGGTCTCGAAGCTGGCGTGGTAGCTGTCGGCCAGCCGGTCCCCGCCGGCCTTGGAGGCGGCGTACGGGGACTGGGTGTTGATCGGGTGGTCCTCGGTGATCGGCACGGTCTGCGCGGTGCCGTAGGTCTCGCTGGTGGAGGTGTGCACCAGGCGGGGGATCTCCAGGTGGCGCACCGCCTCCAGCACGTTGAGGGTGCCGGTGACGTTGGTCTCGATGTACGAGTGCGGGGCCCGGTAGGAGTACGGGATCGCGATCAGCGCGGCCAGGTGGTAGACCGCTTCGGTGCCCTTGACCAGGCCGTTGACCGAGCCCGGGTCCCGGACGTCGCCGAGGACGATCTCGACCGAGTCCAGCACCTCCTCGGACAGGGTCTCCAGCCAGCCGAAGGACGAGAAGGAGTTGTACTGCACCATGGCGCGGACCTGATGACCGTCGGCGACGAGGGTCTCGACGAGGTGGGAGCCGATGAAACCCTCGGCTCCGGTGACGGCGACGCTGCTCATGCTGGGAGTTCGCTTTCTGGGTTCGGGGACGGCCGAGCGGGTTCGTGGCGGCTCGGCCGTGTTCGGTGCTGTTCGGTTCGGCTGTCGTGTGTGTTCAGCGGTGCTGGGGCCAGCGGCGCTGTCGTTCGGCGGTGCTGTCTCAGCGGTGCTTGGTGGTGCGGCCGAGCACAGGCCCGGCGATGGCGGTGAGGACGACGGCCGCCGCCCCGCAGCCGAACAGCTGCAGGAGCGTCGGATCCACACCGGTCAGCAGCCCGGCGCACTCGGCGCCCGCGGCGGCCAGACAGATCAGGGCGGTGCTCCAGCTGAGCCCGAAGGCGTTCAGCAGCAGCGCCAGCCAGAGTGAGCCGCCGAGCAGCAGCAGCGCACCGAGCGCCGGTACACCGAGCGCCGGGGCGCCGGGCCAGAGCACGGTGGCGGCTGCGTCCAGCGCGGCCACGGTGGTGAGGTAGATGAACAGGCAGCCGAGCAGCACGCCGCCGGTGCGGCGGGTGAACTCCCCGGCGGTGTGGCTGGTGCGCAGCGTGGCCACGGCCATCGCCCGGTAGCGGAAGAGCAGCCACTCGGCGAGCCCGAGGCTGAGCGTCAGCGCGATCATGGCCGGCCCGGTCGGGCTGGCGGACGCCCCCTCGGCCGCGCCGGTGCGGACGGCCTGGTGAATGGTGGCACCCAGGCCGGCGATCAGCGTGAGGGTGCCGACCGCCAGGCCGAACAGCAGGTGCGGCAGCTCGTGCCGCAGCGGCAGCTTCAGCACGGTGGCGTCCTGCTCGCTGCGCAGGCAGCGGACGATCTCGCGGGTGGCCAGCCCCGCCGCCAGCCCCAGCGAGGCCAGCAGGACGACGGTCCGGACCACTTGCGGCACGTCCACGGCGAGCACCACCCCGGCGCCCAGCGCGGACGGCGCCAGCGCCAGCAGCAGGAACTTCTCCCGGCCCAGCACCAGCAGCACGGTGGCGGCGGCCAGATAGCCGGACTGCCCGGCGGCGAAGCAGAGCGAGCCGAGCGG
This sequence comes from Kitasatospora sp. NPDC092286, assembly GCF_044755565.1. Classification (NCBI taxonomy): domain Bacteria; kingdom Bacillati; phylum Actinomycetota; class Actinomycetes; order Kitasatosporales; family Streptomycetaceae; genus Kitasatospora; species Kitasatospora sp. NPDC092286. The sequence goes on from NZ_JBIVRD010000027.1 coordinate 24,973, forward strand.
CCCGCCGACCACGTACCCGGCGGTGGCCGCGATCAGCGCGCCCAGCGGCGCGCCGACGGCCAGGCAGATCCCGGCCGCCCGGCGCCGGCCACGGCCGAGCCAGGCGTACGAGCGGTGCGCCAGTGCCTGGTTCCAGGACCAGCTGACCAGGGTGGCGACGGAGAGCGCGAGCATCCCCGACGGCAGGCCGAACCGCATCCGGGTGGCCGCGAACAGGTTGGCGCCGAGCAGGTAGCCGAGGCCCGGCAGGGCGAACACCAGGCCGCGCACCACACAGCGCCAGGGGTCGGCCCGCCAGGGGTTGGCGAACTCCGAACTCGGACCGGGGTAGCGGCGCTGGACCTTCTCGAACAGCTCCTCGGCGACGGTGAAGGCGTCGGGGCGGCCGTACAGCAGCCCGGCCTGCTCGTCGGAGAGGCCGTCGGACTCCAGGAAGGCCGCGATCTCGTACGGGTGGACGGCATCGGCGCAGACGTCGGCGAGCCGCTCGGCGAGCTCGTCCAGCGGGTCCGGGGAGAGCTCCAGCTGCTCCTCGGGCTCGGGACGCTGCTCAGGCAGCACCGGCCGGCGGCGCTTGCGCGGCAGGGTGCGCAACTGGACGGTCTGCTCGGCCCACTCGGGGCCGGCCTCGTCCGGAACCAGGCGAAGAGGACCGCTCATGCGCCCACCTCGCTGTGCTCGGCAGCCGCTGCGCGGTACACGCACCTACTGATGATTCGCTTGCTGCGCGCGCTCATGTGCCCACCTCGCTGTGCTCGGCAGCCGCTGCGCGGTACACGCACCTACTGATGATTCGCTTGCTGCGCGCGCTCATGTGCCCACCCCGCTGTGCTCGGCAGCCGCTGCGCGGTACACGCACCTACTGATGATTCGCTTGCTGCGCGCGCTCATGCGCCCACCTCGCTGCGCCGCGCAACCGCCAGCGGTTGCGCCCAGTCCGCGGCGGGTGCGCCGTCGTCGACCGGGATGGCGTCGTCGACCGCGACCACGCCGTTCGGCAGCCAGCGGGCGGTGCCGAGGAGTTCGGTGTAGATGCCGCGGAAGCCGTCGATGTTCTGCCGGAGGGTGAACTGCTCGATCACCCGCAGCCGGGCCTGCTCGCCCAGCCGGGCCCGGCGTTCCGGGTCGCGGAGCAGTTCGAGGGCGGCGGCGGCCATCGGTTCGGGTTCGCGCGGCGGGACGACCAGACCGGTGTCGCCGACGGCCTCGCGCACGCCGCCCACGTCGGTCGAGACGGTGGAACGGCCGCAGGACATGGCCTCGATCAGGGTGAACGGGAAGCCCTCGCTGATGCTGGAGAGCATCACCACGTTCCCCGCCGCGTACGCGTCGGTGATGTCGGCGACGCGGCCTTCGAAGGCCACCGAGTCGGCGATGCCGAGCTCGGCGGCCAGGGCTATGCAGGTGTCGCGGTACGCCTCGCCACCCTTGGGCGTGCCGCCGAACAGGCGCAGTCGCGCCTCGGGTATCTCGTGCCGGACGATCGCGAAGGCCCGGATCAGGGTCTCCAGGTCCTTGATCGGGTCGACCCGGCCAGCCCAGCTGAGCGTGGGCGTCTCCGGCTCCGGCCCGGCCGGCGGGAAGGCGGCGGGGTCCACGCCGTTGTACACGGTGCGGATGTGGGCGGACGGCGTGCCGCCGCGCTCCTCCCAGCGCCGGTTGTACCGGTTGCCGGGGGTGACCAGCGCGGCCCGCCGGTAGCTCTCCTCGGCGAGCATCCGGTAGAAGCCGAGCAGCAGCGCCTTGACCGGCCAGCGGTAGGGGCCGGTGCGGTAGCCGAGGTAGCGCTCGCGCAGGTAGATGCCGTGCTCGGTGAGCAGAAACGGTACGCCGTACTGCTGTGAGGCGATCAGCCCCGGCAGCGTGGCCAGGCCACCGCTGGCGGCGTGCGCGACGCCGTCCTGCGGCGGCTCGACCGAGAGCGGGCGCAGCGCGTGCTCCAGCAGGTCGGTGGCGTTCAGCGCGTCGTGCAGGGTGGGCCGGGAGACGGCGGTGGAGAGGTAGTCGCGGGTCCAGACGTGCTGGAGGGTGCGCAGGGCGCGCTCGCTGCGCAGCGCCGGGCTGAGCAGCCCGCGCCGGGCGAGGTCGGCGAAGCCGTACAGCTCGGTGCCGAAGTGGGTGGTGTAGACCGGGTCCAGGATGGAGTGCAGGAAGCGCTCGTACGCGTTGAGGAAACGGCGCATCTCCTTGCCGCGTGGCGCCCTCGCCTCGGAGGGCGGGCCCCACAGCGGCGCGGTCGTGACGGACCGTACGTTGGCGGGCAGCTCCCAGGCCAGCGGTTCGTGGCCGGTGCCGGTGACGGCGATGACGTCGAAGTCGACGTCCGGCATGCCCTGGACGAGCTGGTCGCACCAGACGCTCACACCGCCGTGCTGGTGTGGATACGTTCCCTCGGTGAGCAGGGTGACGCGCATGCTTGTCCCCCCTCCTGTCCTTGCGTCAAGCGTCCGGCCTGGGTGGCCGGTCCGGGTGCCGGTGGTGGGGCCGGGGGACGGCCCGCCCCCACCACCGGTATCACCTGTTAGCGGGTGCCGGGCTGGCCGGCGGTCTTCCTGGCGGGTTCGGCCTTCCCCCCGGAGGCCTGACCGCCCTTGGCGCCGCCCTTGGCGTTGCCGTTGGTGCTGCTGCTCGTGACGACGCCCTTGCCCGCCACCGGAGCCCCGCTGCCGGGGACCAGCGTCGGGGCGTCGGTCCGGGCGGTGTCGCCCGGGCCGGCCGGGACGGCGTCGACGGTGCCCTGGGGCACCACCTTCTTGTCGGCCGGCGCCGGAGCCGGCACCGCCTTGGCGGCGGCGGACGGCGCGGCGACGGCCGGGGCCGCCGGGGTTCCGGCCGCGGTCAGCTTGAGCGTGACACTGCTCTGCAGCTGACCGGGCTTCACCCAGCCGGACAGCGTACCGGCGTACGCGGTGCCGAACGCGGCCGACCCGATGGTCATCGTCTGGGTGGTGCCGGCCGGCATGGTGGCCTGGACCTGGACGCCGGTCGGGGCGACCACCGTGACGGTCTCGCCGACCCGGTAGGCGGTGACCTGGCCGGAGGCGAGGGCCGTGTTCCAGGCCGCGCGGCGCTGGAACTCCGCGCCGATCTCGCGCTGCGGCAGGTTCACGATCGGCGCGTTGTCGGCGTGCAGCGAACGGTAGGTGGAGAGCACCTTCTCCAGCACCGGGTAGACGATCCGGTCCTCGGACAGGTTCGACTGGTGGACGAAGTGCGGCCGCGGGTCGTTGCTCAGCACGTGGCCGAGGTCGATCCGGGCCTCCAGCGGCACGATGTACGACTGGTAGCCGGTGTTGACGTCCAGCGGCGTGGGCAGGCAGGTGGAGTTGGCGTTGTTCTCGCAGACGCCGCTGCCGCCGTTCGCCGTGCTGGTGTAGATCCAGTTGTACTCGTCCGTCTGCTCCTTCGCCGTGCCGGCGTTGTAGAAGACGTTCATCGGGTAACGCGGCACGGTCAGCACGGACGAGCCGACGGCCCGCTGGGCGGACTCGCGGGAGGCGTCGCTGGCCGTCCACTTGACGCCGTTGGCGGCCAGTGCGGGCGCCAGGTACGGGTTGTCGCTGGTCTCCTGGGGAGCGGTCAGCAGGCCGGAGTGCTCACCGGTGACCAGCTCCGTCCTGTCGATGCCCAGGCTGTGCGCCGCGGCCCAGTCGATGTTGTTCTTGACCTGGGACGAGATGGTGGCCTGGTCGACCCAGACGGTGCTGCCGGAGGCGTTCTTGGTGCACTTCCACGGCACCACCGAGACGTCCTGCAGGCAGCCCAGGTACGGGTGCGTGTAGGTGTGGTTGATCCACCGGTAGCTGGTCTGGTCGGCGATCATCTGGTTCACCACCGGGTCGGTGGTGGTGTTGTGGTCGGCCTTCCAGTCCTCGCTGCCGCCGCCGTTGAACACCATGTCCATGGTGAAGTCGTTGTCGGTCTGCCACTGCTTGGCGTGCTGCGCGTCGGCGGTCGTCATCCGGATCGGGTTGGCCGTCTCGGGGGTGCCGGGCGGGCAGGTGACGTCACCGGGGGTGCACTTGAGCACGGTGTCCCAGCGGTCGTCGGCCAGGAAGACGTCGTCCACGTGGGCCGCGAAGTAGTTGCGGTCGTAGCCGAGGTGGACGCCCTGGGTTATCCAGTCGACTATGCCGCGTGCCAGCAGCCGGTACTGCTGCTGGTACTGGTTGTAGACGAAGGTGACGACCAGTTCCTTGCGGCCGTCGTGGCTGTACTCGCCGACCAGCGAGCCGCGGGCGGTGGAGCCCGGGATCGGCACGTCGACCAGCGGCGTGAAGGACGCGCCGGCCGGCAGCGAGCCGAGCGGGGTGGCCAGGTAGCCGTAGCTCTCGCTGACCGCCGGGTCGTTGTCCTCGAACGGGACGGCGCCCTTGAGGTAGCCGAACGGGCCGGCGGTGCCGGCGGTGGTGACCGCCGCCTGGAAGCCGTCGAGGCTGCCCATGTAGCCGGGGTTCTGGGCCCAGTTGAGACCGACGTCCGGGCGGGCGTAGGTGTAGGCGTCGACCTGGCGGACGCCGAAGGCGGCCTCGTAGGTGGCGAGGGCCGCCATCTCGGCCGACCCGGCCGCGAACGGGTTGTCGTTGGGCATCACGACGCCCTGGAACTTCCCGCGCGGCTGCCCGTTGACGGTGTCGCTGAGGAACGCGGCGTCGATCACCGGGCGGTTGGCGTCGTTGAGGTTGATGAGCTTGTAGGGCGTGCCCTGGCTCTTCAGCTCGGCGGCGATGGCCGCCGTCGCGGGCCCGCCGTCGTCGATCACCAGGACCGTGAGGTCGATCCTGGGGGCCGTGGTGACACCGTGTGCGAGGGACGTCTGCAGGCCACCGGCCAGCAGCACGGCCGCCGCGCAGACGGCAACTCTTCGGGTCGCTCGACCCATGTGTGTTCCTCCCCTGGGCAGAGCGCTCCGCTGCTCGGCACTCGCCTGCCCTGTCGCTGTTCGCGGGGCAGCAGACTGCCCGCGCCCATCCTGGTGGAGACTCCGCCCCGATTGGGACCGAAAAGGCGGGAGTGCAGCGAATCTGTTACCAACGTTCATGGCGATGCCATGGAGGCGCCGATTGTGGCCGGAACCGCACTGGTTGCGCAAATAACGAATTGAAAATTAAAGACCGGAGCCGGAGTGTTACCGCTGGTCACGCATCGTATGGCGGAGGCGGTTCGGCGGCACCCTACACTGGCGGCGTCGCGCATGACACTCTTGCACATCTGCCGCTTCCAGTGGGCAGGTTCATGCAATATCCGGCGGCTTGTGCCATGCCGGAGCCCGAATATCCAATGGAGGCCGTCGCGTGACCGAGCAGCAGACCGAGACCCCCGCAATCCAGCACGCCGGGAAAACGACGCAGCCGTCGGCGCGGGCGGCCGAGGCCGCCCGGACCCTCGGCCTGCGCGGGGCCGTCAACGCCCGTGACCTCGGCGGCTACCGGACGGCCGACGGCCGGCGGTTGCGGCACGGCGTCGCCCTGCGCGGCGACGGCCTCAACCGGCTCACCGACGAGGACCTCCGCCTGCTCGGGGTGCTCGGCCTGCGCCAGGTCGTCGATCTGCGCAGCCTCGACGAGGTCCGCGAGGCCGGACCGGACCGCATCCCCGGCCTGCCGGTCGCCGAGATCGCGGCCGCCGAGCTGTCCGCCACCCCGATCACCGTCGAGCGCACCACCCCGGACGGTGTGACCCTGCACCATCTGCCGGTCTTCGCCGCCCACTTCGACATCTACGTCGCGCTGCGCGACGCCCTGGCCGACCGCAGCCCGGAGAGACAGCGCGCGCTGCTCGGCGACGGCCGGGCCACCGCCATGATGACCGGCCTCTACCGCTGGTTCGTCACCGACCCGGTGGCCCGCGAGCGCTTCGCCACCGTGCTGCGCCTGCTGGCCGCGCCGGACGGGCCACCGCTGCTGTTCCACTGCTCGGCCGGCAAGGACCGCACCGGCTGGACGGCGGCCGTCCTGCTCACCGCTCTCGGGGTGGACCGCGAGACGGTCTTCGCCGACTACCTGCTGACCAACGAGCGCTCCGCCGCGATCGTGGAGGCCGTCGTGGACGGCTTCGGCACCCGCGGTCTGATGCGGGAGCCGGAGCTGCTGCTCCCGGTCTTCCGGGCGGAGCGCTGTTACCTGGAGGCGGCCTTCGAGGAGGTCGCCTCGGGCTGGGTCACCTTCGACAAGTTCTGGCAGGACGGCCTGGGGCTGGACGACGAGGTGCTGGCGGGCCTGCGCGCCAACCTGCTGGAGCCGTAGGCCGGCCGGGAGCCCGCCCGCCCCGGCCCGGCCGTCGGTTCAGCCCTCGCTGATCAGGCCCTCGCGCAGCTGGGTGAGGGTCTTGGTCAGCAGCCTGGAGACGTGCATCTGGGAGATGCCGATCTCCTCGCCGATCTGAGACTGGGTGAGGTTGCCGAAGAACCGCAGCATGATGATCCGGCGCTCGCGCGGCGGCAGCTTGGCCAGCAGCGGCTTCAGCGACTCCCGGTACTCCACGCCCTCCAGGGCGAGGTCCTCGTAGCCGAGCCGCTCGGCCAGCGGGCCGTCGCCGTCCTCCTCGCCCGGGCTGGAGTCCAGCGAGCTGGCGGTGTACGCGTTGCCCACCGCCAGGCCCTCGACCACGTCCTCCTCGCTGACGCCGAGGCAGCCGGCCAGCTCGGCGACGGTGGGGGAGCGGTCCAGCCGCTGGGCCAGCTCGTCGCCGGCCTTGGTGAGCGCCAGCCGCAGCTCCTGGAGCCGCCGCGGCACCCGGACCGACCAGCTGGTGTCCCGGAAGAAGCGCTTGATCTCGCCGACCACGGTGGGCATCGCGAAGGTGGGGAACTCCACCCCGCGCTCCGGGTCGAACCGGTCGATCGCCTTGATCAGGCCGATCGTGCCGACCTGGACGATGTCCTCCATCGGCTCGTTGCGGCTGCGGAAACGCGCCGAGGCGTACCGGACCAGCGGCAGGTTGAGCTCGATCAGGGTGTCGCGGACGTACGTGTGCTCCTCGCTGCCGGCTTCCAGGGCGGCCAGCCGCAGGAAGAGCGAGCGGGAGAGCGTCCGGGTGTCCAGCCCGGCGCCGGGTGGTGCCTCCGGAGCGGGCGCGGCTCCCGGAACGGCCTCGGGCTCCGGGCCGGTCCCGGGCGGTGCGGCCGGGCCCCGCTGGAGCGGGATCCGGTCGACGGCGACCGCCGTGCCATTGGCCTGACCAGCGTGGATCTCCGCAGTGCCCAGTTCGCCGGACATGCACCCACCCCCTCGTGACTGACAGTTGAACGGGTGCCGTCGCGCGGTGGTTCCCGGCGACGCCCTCCCCCTCCATACCGGAACACGGTCCACGGCAAACCCGAACGTCGCAAGATGTCACGCCTCGGTAACGCGCAGCAATCTTGATCCGGCCGGTCGGTTCGCCGGGTTCCGGCGGGTTTGCGGGGCCTACTCCTCCCAGGAGTTGCCGGTCCGAAGCCGGGTCAGGATGCGTGAGAGCAGCCGTGAGACATGCATCTGGGACATCCCCAGCTCGGTACTGATCTGCGACTGCGTCAGGTTGGCGAAGAATCGCAGCATGACGATCCGCCGCTCCCGCTCCGGCAGCTGGACCAGCAGGTGGCGGACCATGTCCCGGTGCTCGACCTCGGCCAGCGCCGAGTCCTCGTAGCCGAGCCGGTCGAGCAGGGCGAGCCCGCCCTCGTGCTCCTGCGCCGCCTCCAGTGAGGCCGCGTTGTACGCCCGTCCGGCGTCGAGGCAGGCCCGGACGTCCTCCTCCGGGATGCGCAGGCTGGCGGCGATCTCGGGCACCTTGGGCGCCCGCCCGTGGACCACCGTCAGCTCCTCCATCGCCCCGCTGACCTGCACCCAGAGCTCCTGGAGCCGGCGTGGTACGTGCATGGTGCGGACGTTGTCCCGGAAGTACCGCTTGATCTCCCCGAGGATGGTCGGCAGCGCGTAGGTCGGGAACTGCACCCCCCGGGTCGGGTCGAACCGGTCGATCGCGTTGATCAGGCCGATCGTGCCGACCTGGACCACGTCCTCCATCGGCTCGCTGCGGCTGCGGAAGCGGGTGGCCGCGTAGCGGACCAGCGGGATGTTGACCTCGATCAGCGCGGCCCTGACCCGCTCCCGTTCGGGGGTGTCCGGGGGCAGCTCGGCGAGCCGCTCGAACAGCACCCGGGTCAGGGTCCGGACGTCCACGACGGGGCGGCCGCCGGGGCCGCGCAGGCCGTCCGGCCGCAGTTCGCCGGCCGGGCCGATGACGGCGGCCAGCACCTCGTCCCCGGGCTGTGCCACCGGGCGTACGGCGGCCTGCGCGGGGGGTTGCGCAGGTGGCTGCGCGGCGTATGGTCCGGTGCCGGTGCCCGGCGCACTCCCTGGTGTCCGCACGGACACGTCACCCCTCCCGAAGTCGACAATGATGGGACCTGCGGAGCGGGTGTCGCGTCTCGTTTCACCACCTCGCCATGTCCGGCAAAACCGGTCATAGCATCACAAGGCGGGCGCAGGCGGGCAAGCACCGCGCTGAGGTGTGTTGGTGCCGGGCCGGCGCCGCGCCGGGCCCGGCGGAGGGTGCCCGGAGGGGCGTTCGCGGACAGGGCGAGGCGCCCCGCCCGGGTCTCGGGCAGGGCGCCGCAGGCCGTCCGGGGGGTGCTCCGGGATCAGACCTCGATGTCGGCGATCACCCAGGTGGCGAACTCGCGCCACTGGCCGGCCGCGGCCTGGTGCGCCGGATGGGCGATGTAGGACTGCAGCGTCTCGCGGTCCTCGACCAGGCTGTTGATCGCGTAGTCGTAGGCGATGTCACGGTCGGTGGTGTTCCAGCCGCACTCCCACTCGCGCAGCTCGGGGATGACCGAGCCGAGCGCCTCGAACGCCTTGGCGCCGGCGACCGCGCGCTCGTCGTCCTTGCCGACGCCTTCGTTGAGCTTGAACAGGACCAGGTGCCGGATCACGATGCCGCTCCTAGCGGACGGGGTTTGAGGGTCCCGCCCACCGTAGCCGGTGCCCCCGGGGCCGAACGAGCGACCCCGGCTACTTCACCAGCCCGGTCATGAAGGTGCCGACCGCCTTGGCCGCGTTCGAGATCCCCTCGAACCCCAGCTGCACGAGCTCGGCGGCCCGGGTCGGCGAGGTGATGATCGTGTAGAGCACGAAGATGAGCAGGAGAACCATGCCGATTTTCTTCGCCTGCGCCATCTGATGACCTTCCTCCCTGCCGTGGGTCGCCGCCATTCGGTCCCCGAACGTCCCTCTGCAGTGGCAGCTTATCCACCGGACGGCCCATCAAGTGTGCGACGCGTTCACCCGGCGGGACGAAGGTCCCCGTGAGTGGGGCCTTTCTCCGGGTGCCCGGAGGCGGGTGGTGAAGCAGGATGGGTGATGTGCCGAGGATCTGGCAGGAATCCCCCGGCACGTGGATCCGGAGTTCCCCGCTGTGGGACCGGGCGCCGCGACTCCCCCCGACGCGGCCCCGGTTGTGGGACTCCGCCCGGGGGAGCGGTCATCCCCCCGAACCGCTCCCCCCTCCAGGCTCCGTACTCGCCGGGCGTTGGTGGTCATCGGCCCCGGGTACGGAGCTTTTCCATGTCCGGCGGTCGGCGCGGCGCACCGGCGTGGCGCGGAACGAACGGTGGAACGACGAAGGGCCCCGACCGTCTCCGGTCGGGGCCCTTCGTGATGCTGGCGGTAGCGGTGGGATTCGAACCCACGGTGGAGTTGCCCCCACACACGCTTTCGAGGTCTGTGCGGCCGCTTCCGGCGGGGTTCGCCGGGGTTCCGGCCCCAGGTGAGAGAGGCGCCGTTGGGGTGCGGTGAACCCCGGTGAACGGGGGTGAATGAGACCGGAACTGAGACCACAAGCGCGCCTCACCGCTCCTCTCCACCGCAGAACGTTATGCGGTGGAGGCGAGGAGGTCGATCTACCCGCAAAGGCTTTGCGTGTGGAGTTCTACATGGTGGCGCCGTAGAGTCATAGCAGGACTTTGATGGACCGTGCATCAAGGTTCCGGACCTCCGTGCACTGTGGGCCCGGTTCTGGTGCCAGCCAGAACCGGGCCCGGTGCGCGGGATCAGAGGCCCGGCCGACCATCTACCGGCCGGGCCTTTTGCTGCCCGCGCCGCTGCCGTCCGTTCCCCCTGCTCATGCCTAGCGGATGAGCCGTCCCGCCAACTCGGCAATCGAGATCATGAGTCCGAGCGCGCTGATGTAGACCAGCCACCAATCAGGGCTGTCCATCTTCTTGCTCGGCCTGCGCGACCTGTCTGCCATGGTCAGGACCCTCCTACTCAGCCCCGTTGGGTGCTATCCCCAGCGGGGATACGGCACGGGCCCGGTTGGACCCGAGATGAGGAGAGCGTTGGGGACCTGACGGTGAGAAGCCTAGCGCCCGCAGGTCGGCTGGAGGCTTGGCGGACAGCGTCAGTACGGTCGGGAGGAGCGTTAGATCCGATTCCGATTTCTACCTTGATAAGGGGTACATCTTCGCTGTGGTGTGATTCGGTCACTGGCTCTGAGATCGGCCGCTAGGTGCCCCCCGTAGAGCTTCGGCGTTTTGTTCGAAGGGGCAAATGTGGCGTCCGTCACATCGACAGTTCCATGGGGCCGGGGGGGGGTGGGGTTAGGGGCTCAGGTCAGGTACTCGGCGATCATCTCCATGGAGTCCACTACGACGATGGCTCCAGCGGCGCCCAGCTTGGCACCCTTCCCCGGTTTGTTCGCGTAGCCGATGGTGGGCACGCCGGCAGCGTCGCCAGCCTCAACGTCCCGGACTGCGTCACCAATAAAGATGCAGTTCTCAGGCCGGGTGCCTACAGCTTCAATGGCGTCCAATAGGAGGCGCGGGCTCGGCTTCATCGATGACGGGTCGCCCGGGATTCGGCCAAAGACGCGGCTCACGTAGTCGCTGAGACCGTGATCGGCTAGGTATGTCTCGATTGCCGCGCCCGCGTTGTTGCTGACCACGGAGACGGACCGGCCCGAGCGAGCGCAGGCCCGCAGAACCGATTCGCCGCCCGGGTTCGGTCGGCCGACCCGGGCCGCTTCGGTCTCCAGAGCCGCCAGCGCGCCGTCCGTGCTGGCGGTGAGGTCCGGCCGGGCGTCCGAGATCAGGCGGAGCAGGGCGAGCGGGTCAGTCTCCGCCTCGGCCCCGGCCGGGGCCTGCTCGCCGTTGGCGAGCAGGCCCGCGCGGAGTCGCTCTGCTACTTCCGGGGCGGGCAGCCCCGCGAACACGGAGCACACCGGGCCGTCGAAGTCGAGCAAAACGTGCTTCACCGGTCGGAGCACGTCCGCGAGGGACTGCGGCATGGCGCTCATGGCTGACGCTCGTAGGCGATGGTGGACCACACGCTGTCGAACCACATCTGAGCCTGCTGGACATACTGCGACCCGAGCGACGCGTCATCCGGACCGGCGGCGTGGTGAAACAGCGTGGTGTCCTTGCCGGTCACGTCGTAGAACGTGTGGTCAGTGCCGTTCACCGGGATGGTTCGCTCCCGGAGCGGATAGAAGCCGAAGAAGGCTTCCGACTGGTTCAGGATGTACAGCTTGAACAGGCTGGATGCCCGGTGCACCTTGACCTGGACGCTCGCCGACTGGACGAGCCCCAGCTCTGCCAGTACCTCGACCGAGTGGGCGATCCCGCCGGCGTTGGTCAGCGCGATGTTCCGGGCCCGCTCGCGGAGCGCTACCTCGTCCTTGAGCCCGTCGACCAGCACGGGGACGGCCATCGGCTCCGTGGTGTCCGGCAGCAGTAGGCGCACGGTGATGGACTCTGGGGTGAGCCGCCCGGAGCGGACCTTGTCCAGCGGTTCCTGCATGGCGTTGTGCAGCGTCTCGCTGGAGAACCCTGCGAAGTCCAGAGTGACCTGCTGCTGCTCGAAGGCAGCTTCGAGGTGGGGCCGGAGTCCGACCGGCCGAGAGGTGCGCTCCCGGACGAACGAGCCGCTTCCCTGCCTGGTCACGATCAGCCCCTCGGTGCGGAGCAGGTCCAGCGCTTTGTCGACGGTGCCGCGCGCCACGCCGAAGTGCTTCGCCAGCTCAGGGCCGGAAGGAAGTTTGTCGCCGGTCTCGAAGCCCGGCTTCTTGGTGAGGATCGAGGCCCGCAGAGAGCTGCTGACCTGCTGATACGGGGGGCGCGAGTCATCCGGGTCTAGGGCCATGCGCCAATGCTAAGGCAGGCGCCCAACAGACGCGAGAAACTCAACCCTCTTGACCTGCCTAGGCAGGTTCTCTATGTTGAGAGTGTCGCAACCGAGAGAAACGGGAGCGACGCAGAGGGGCCTTCTTTGGGCTGCTCTGACCTGCACAAACGTGCCCGGAGGGGTGGGGTGACAGCCCCCCGAAGGAAGCACTGGCCCTTTGAAAACTCAACAGAGTGTTGATCAACGAACGAGTGTCTTTGGTCCCCGATCCGTGCCTCTCGTGGCGGGTCGGGGGTCATGGCTACTCGTGACATGACGAGTGGCTCGGGCCCAACAAGTCGGGCCGCCGCGCTCCGGCCAAGGAACGCGCGGCGGCCCTCGGGTCCACGCCCACCTAGAGAAGAGGTAGACCCGTGAGGTCGATTGTTGCAGGCCAGACGGCTCTGGATGGCGCCGAGTTCGCCGAGTTGGCGCTCGGCGTGGACGAGGAGCTGTTCGCCGGGGTGCCCGGCGAGACGAAGCTGGAGCGCTCCGCCCGGCTGGACGTGGCGGAGGCGGTGCTGGCGGACCTGCGCCGGGAGGACCCGGAGCTGGCCGCCTTCGCCACCGCGCTCATGAAGACGGCGCCGGTGCCGCTGCGGCGCCCGGCCGGCATCCGCCGTACCGCGAGCGTGGAGCGGGTGGCGGCGTGATTGCTCAGACCGCGCTCACGGCGCTCACGCTCGCGGCGAGCGCGCTCACCGGTCGCTCACGGCGGCAGGATCGGGGGCCGCGATGAAGGTGCCAACGACCCCCGCACAGATTCGCTCCGCCGAACGGGCGCTGAGTGTCGGGACGTGGACGATCACGCTCGGCGCGGTGCTCTACAGCGTGCTCACGGTGACCCCGCTCATGGCCGGACACAGCCCGAAGGGGTGGGAGTGGACGGCGCCGATCCTGCCGCTGGTCGTGGACGCGGCGGTGGTGATCGTGGTCCGTATGGACGCCACGCTGGCCCGGCTCGGCGGGGACGGCGGCCGCTGGCCGACGGTGCTGCGCTGGATGACCGGCCTCATGACCGTGCTGCTCAACGTGGGTCAGTCCGCTCTGGACGGTGACCGGGTCGGGGTGGCGGTCCACTCGGTGGCGCCGCTGCTGCTGATCGTCACGGCGGAGACCTCGCTGGCCTACCGGCGGGCGATCGCCACCGCGCTGAGCGCCCGTGAGACGGCTGAGCGCGCCGAGCGGGCGGAGCGCGAACGGCGCGCCGAGGAGAAGCGCCGACAGGCCCGGGAGGACCGCCAGGCCGAGTCCGCGGCGGCCGACCAGCGCGAGCGTGAGCGCCGTGAGCACGACGAGCGCATGGCCCGCGAGCGGCGTGAGCACGAGGAACGGATGCTGCGCGAGGAGCGGGAGGACAGGGCCCGCCGCGAGACCGCCGAACGCGAGGAGAGGGAGCGGCGGGAGGCCACCGAGCGGGTCGACCGTGAGCGCCGTGAGCGCGAGGTGAGCGAGCGTGAGCGCCGTGAGCGTGGGGAGCGCCTGGCCCGTGAGCGGAGCGAGCGGGAGGCCGCTGAGCGTGCCCGCGCCGAGCTGCTGTCCGCCGGGCCGGCCACCGAGCGGCTCCCCGAACAGCGGGCCCGCGAGATCGCCCGAGCCGCTTGCGCCGCCGGCCTGCCGCAGCGCCAGGCCGTGGAACTGACCGGCTGGTCGGCCGGGTGGATCGCCGCCCGCTATCAGGAACTGCGCGACACCCCGGACCGGCCCACCCCGCTGGCCCTGGCACACACCGCGCCCGCCGACAGCCGCGCGGCCTGACCCGGAAGGACCCGAAATGCAGACCGACACCACTCCGACCAGCCAGATCGAGGCGGCCGGCGCCCTGATGGCCATCCTCGCCGCCCACACCGACCTGCCCGAGACCACGCCCCAGCTGTGGCAGTTCCTCTCCTCCGGCACCGACATCGCGTTCGGCGCGTGGGGCGTGAAGCTGTCGCTGCACAGCGGCCTGACCGCGTTCGAGCAGTGGCGCGAGGCCCTGGACCTGGACCCCGCCACCACCGACCACGGCGAGCTCGACACCACCCGGTGGCTGTCCGCCCACGGCGTCCACCACGGCGTCCCGGTCGAGTTGGTCGGCTTTTACACCCTGCCCGACACCGGCGAGGAGTCCGCCGTGAAGCACTGCTACTTCTGCGGCGAGAGCACGCCGGATGTCGAGGACTGCGCGGACCCGTTCGCGCGGGAGATCAACGACGAGGAGTGGATCATCCCGATCTGCACCGACTGCTACCAGGTTCGCTGCGACGAGATCTGATCCCCACGTCCCCTGACCTGCTCCGCTGCCACCCTCGACAGGAGATCACTGTCATGTCCGTGACCGAGATCAGTGTGATCAGCTTCGGCTACCTGCACGGCGACCCGCCCGCCGACGCGAACCTCGTGCTGGACCTGCGCCGGCACTTCCGTGACCCGCACATCAGTCCCGGCCTGCGCTACCAGACCGCCCACGACCTGCCGGTGCGCCGGGCGGTGCTCGGCACGCCGGGAATCCGGGAACTGATCAGCACCGCCGCCCTGGTGGCCGACGCGTTCGACGCCGGGCCGGGCGGGGCGCCGCTGACGATCGCGGTCGGCTGTGCGGGAGGCCGCCACCGCGCCGCCACCGTAGCCATGGCCCTGGCCGACCGGCTCCGCAAGACCGGCAGCCCGGTGACCCTCGTGCACCGGGACCTCGGCAAGCCCGTCGTCGAGCGCACCGTCACCGGCGACGCCGTCGCCCCGGCCGCCCGAGAGAACGGAGAGCCCCGATGACCACCCCCCGCGCCGCCAGGTTCGCCGCCGTCTACGCCCTGCTCAGGGCGGCGGCGGACGTGGCGGACCACTGGATCCAGACCGACCACCAGGCCACCGCCAAGGGCCAGGCCGACACGGCCGGGCGCCGGGCCTGCGCCGCCCACGTCGCCACCTACACCGCCGTCCAGGGCGCCGTGCTGGTGGCCGGTGCGCGGGTGCTGGGGGTGCGGCTGCGGCCCGTCCCGGTGGCCGCCGCTCTGACCCTGTCGGCCGCCAGCCACTACTTCGCCGACCGGCAGGGCGGTCACTGGCGCGAGTCCGAGCCCCGAGGGATCGTTCGCCTTGCCCACGCCACCGGCGGGGGCAACTGGCTCCAGCGTGACCCCCAGGCCGGCTACCTGCTCGACCAGGCCTGGCACCACGCGTTCGAGGCCGCTGCGGCCCTCATCGCCTCCGCCTGACCGCCCGTCATCCCACCCGATCAGAGGAGAGCATCGTCATGTCCGACCGTGATTCGGTCTACAACGACCCGGCGTACGACATCACGTCGGTGCCGTCGTGGAAGTCCCCGCCGCTGCACGGCGCTTACGCCCCGAACGCCCGTCTGTCCGCCCGTGCCAGGGCCGGGATCGGCGCTGGCGTGGTCGTCCTGGCCGCCGCCGGGATGGTGGCCTATTCGGTCTACTCCTCCGCCGAGGCGGACGCCGAGGTGCGCAAGGCTCAGATCGCCCTGGACGCCTCCCGGCTCGACCTGGAGCGCCAGCGCCAGGCGGCCGATCTGGCCAAGGCCGGCGAGCAGGAGACCGACGCGCAGCGAGCCCGCCGTGAGGCCGTCCAGGCGTGTGTCGCCAAGGCCGGCGGCGCGTACAACGCGATCGCCGACTGCGGCAAGGCCTACCCGGCCGTCGACGCGCCGGGGATGGTGAACACCTCCCGCTCGGTCGCCTCCGGGGACGACGGCGGCTCGAACTCCGGCGTCGGCCTGGTCGTCCTCGGCGTCACCGGCACCGCGGTGGCCGTCGGCTGGATGAAGCGGAAGTTCGCCCGTCCGTAACATTCCGCGACCTCCCCCCACCCACCCCCCACCCGGGAAAACGTCTCCCCCCACCCGCTCAGGGACTCGGGAGGGCACTTTCAGGCCGGGTGGGGGGTGGGTGGGAGGTCACCCACAGTGAGGAATTCGTGATGGCCACACCCGCCACCCCCGGCGTCCCGCCCGTGCCGCCTCACCCGCCCGCACCCCCGGCGCAGGCCCCCGCCCCGGCTTCCCCGGCAGGGGCCTCACCGGATCCGGCTCCCGCTCCGGCCGCGCCGCCGAGCGCGCTCGCGCAGATCCTCGCCCCGGTCCAGCCGGCCCGCCGCCCCGCCACCCCGATCGGCACCACCGCCAGCCTGGCCCAGACCCCCGGCATCCCGGACCGCGGCGACGGCAGCAGTGCCGGCGACGGCAGTGCCAACGGCGGCTCCGGCCGTGACGACAAGCGCGACGGCGCTCTCGCCGCCCTGGTGCGGGCCCTCGCCGAACGACTGCGCCGCACCGGCACCACGACCAGCATCAAGCGCAACCACGACGTCAAGGAGACCCGGGTCGCCGGGAACTCCACCAACACCACCAACACCAACAATGCGGACCGGCAGGCCAAGCACGAGACCAGCGCTCAGCACCGCTCCAACCGCGACGCCAAGCTCGCCGACCTGAACAACAAGACCAGCCAGCACCAGCACCAGGACCACCGGGACGTCAAAAAAGCCGACGCCACGGACGCCAAGACGAACGCGAACCGCGACGTCCGCAAGACCGACGCCACCGACGCCAAGACGGCCGACACGAAGAACACGAAGGCCGACACCGCCTCCGTATCGAAGACCGGCAAGGACACCCGGGACAGCACGGACGCCAAGACCTCCGACACCAAGGCCGCCAAGAGCGACACCGGGGCCCGGACCAGCAGCGACGACAAACACCACCGCGACGTGAAGACCGTGAAGACGCCCGCGTCGAAGGACACCGGCGCCGGGAACACGGGTGCGGGTGCGGGGGGCTCGAAGCCGGACACCCCGCCCGGGACCGGCGGCGCGAAGGCGCCGAAGACCCCCGCCCCGGACACCCCGCCCGGCAAGGCCGACGCCACGAAGGCGCCGGCCACACCCGGCCCGGATGCCCCGCTCGGCGCGAAGCCGGACGGTTCCCCGAAGGCCGGCAGTGCCGACCCGGACAGCGCGGACGCCAAGCGCGGTGCGGGAGGCAAGGCGCCCGAGCCGAAGACGCCGGGTGCCTCCGGGCCCGCAGCGAAGCCGGACAGTCCGGCGGCGCCCGCCGGGGCGAAGGGCCTGGACACCAAGTTCGCCGGAGCGAAGGCCTTCGAGGACAAGGCGCGCGGCGAAGCACCGAAGACCGCACCACGCCCGGCCACCCCGCAGGCACCCGCCGCCGCGGTGGACGGCACGAAGGCCACGCCCGTCACGAAGACGGCGGACCCCGGGAAGCCGGGCGGCACGAAAGCCGAGGACACGGCAGAGAGGACGACGATGACCACCCCGAAGACCCGCCCTGGGCCCCTGGCCGCCCCGCCGATGACTCCCGCGAGCGGATCCACCGCCGACCTGACGAAGAAACCACCCGCCGCCGCTCCCGCCCGCCCGACCGTCCCGCCCCAGGCCCAGGCCAAGCCGTCCGCGGTTCCGGTGAGGGACGTGGCCGTCGGTGAGAAGGGCATCGCGTTCACTTCCGGTACGGGCGCCGACACGCGGCAGCACACCATGAGCCGCGGCGAGGTGCGCACGTTGCGGCAGTTCGAGCGGCGTATGGAGGAGAAGGCGGGGGTGCTGGCGCAGATCGCCGAGGACAGCAAGACCGCCAGGGCCCACGCCGTCGCGCACGCCGCCCGCGCACAGAAACTCGCCGAGGACGCCAAGGCCGTCAAGGGCGGTGTCGCCCTGGTCAACCAGTTGCGGCGGCTCGCCGAGCGCGCCAAGGACCTGCGCCTCAAGGCCGAGGAGGCCGAGAAGAACGCTGTCCGCGGGGCGGAGGCCGTCCGCGTGCTGGCCGCCAACGCGGAGGTGCGCCACGGCGGCATCTACAAGGCGGTCGTCGACAGCCCGCTCACCGCTCCGGCCGAGCGCTACTTCTACCAGGACAGGCAGGGGAGCTGACATGGCCACAGGACTGACCTACCGGGAACTGGTCCGCCAGGTGCGGCAGCTGGCCCGCGAGGTGCGGCGCGACACCGCCGCCTACAAGGCCCTGGCCGCCGCGCAGAACAAGGAAGCCAACGACACCAACCGGATCGCTGAGCAGATCATCGCTCTCAAGGTCGACACCGCCACCGTGGCCGAGACCCACGAGGTCACCCGGATCATGCGAGGCCTCGTCCATGCCGCGATCGCCTACGCGACCGCGACCGAGGAGACCTCCAAGTCCGCCGCCGCCACCGAGACGCAGGCCCAAGGCGACCACGGCGGCATCCAGCAGGCCGCCGATTCCTCCCGCGTCCCCATGGCCGACCGCCCTTGGTACACCCAGGAGTAGCAGCGATGACCATCCCCGAAACCACCCAGACCGCCCGGACCGCCCCGGCCGCGGTGAACCTCCCGACCGAGAAGGCGTTCGCCGTCGCCGAGGTCGCCGCCCCGCTGGTGACCGCCGCCGTGATGCCGTTCCTCGACCCGCAGGCCGCCACCACGGTGAGCACGTTCCTCGCGGCCCCCGCCCTGGTCGCCGGCGCCACCTTCACCGGCCTGCTGTCCGACCGGGTGCTGGACGCCGTCCCGGGGGGTGACATCCTGCGCGCCCACCGCCGGCCGTTCTTCGTCTCCACCGTCGCGACCGCGACCGCCGCCGCGACCGCCACGCTCCAGGGCATGCCCGGCATTGACGCCCTGCTCGCCGGGTGGATGAACCTGCCGTCCCTGTCCGGCCTGGTCTCCCTCGCCTGGTGGGGCAGCGTGGGCTTCGTCGGCTTCTCCCTGCGCCGCGTCCTCGGCAGCAGCCGGCCCCGGCCCGCCGCCCCGGCCGCGCAGCCCGCCCCCGCCGAGGACGCCCCGGTCAACCAGGTGCTGATGCGCTGGCACGTCTACATCTCCGACGAGTCCGGCGCCCACCCCGGCCAGCACCTCACCCTCACCGGCCACGGACCCGAGGCGTGGGAGGGCATCATCGAGGCCGCCCCGGGCCGGCCGGTCACCGTCACCGCCGACACCGTCTCCGGTGTCTACCGCATCCCCGCCGCCCAGATCAGCATCACGGACGGCCCGCACACCAGCTCCCGGCACATCCTGGTCCACCTGGTCGCCCCCACCGTCGACCAGCCGCAGTACGGCGCCCTGGAGACCCTGTGGCTCCAACGGGTCGCCCGCAAGGGCGGCTGCATGCCCGGCACCCACCTGGAGGGCACCGTCCCGGACCCGGCCACCGGCGGCGTCGCCGCGTGGATCTGCGCGGACGAGGACACCGACGCCCTCACCATGCCCGACCTTTACACCATCGCCGGTGCCCTGCGCACCACGCCGCTGCTGGTCTCCGTCGAGCGCACCGACGACCCCCGCAAGGCCGTGTTCCGCATGATGGACCGCTCCCCGCTGGAGGACGGCCGCCCCCTGCCCGGGCCCAAGACCCTGCTCGCCAACGCCAACGGGTTCGTGCAGCTCGGCACCGGCGTGTCCGGCAAGCCCTCCCGCATCCAGCTCTACGACGCCGACCTCGGCGCCCGCCACGTCCTGGTGGCTGGCGTCACCGGATCCGGCAAGGGCGGCGTCCTGCTGATCCTGGGCCTGAGCTACCACGTCAACGGGGTGGCGATCATCTACGCCGACCCCAAGGGCTCCAGCAACCCGGACGTCGAGGACATGGCCGCCTACGCCGGCTGCGGGCCCGACGGCGCCATGGGCGCCCTGCGCCTGGCCTACGCGGTCTTCCGCCACCGGGTCGCCGAGAGCCAGGAACTGCGGGCCAAGAACTTCACGCCCACGCCCGAACGCCCGTACGTCGTCACCATCCTGGACGAGATGGCCCAGCTCCTCGGCGACAAGAGCCCCTACCGAGCCGAAGCTGCGTGGATCATCGCCATCCTCGCCTCCCAGGGCCGCTCGCTGGGCATGCCCGTCGTGCTGTGCGGACAGATCCTCAACCTCGACCAGATGGGCTCCGACACCAGCATCCGCGACAACGTGTTCTACGGCGGGGCCCTGGTCCTCCTGCGCTCCGACAGCGCGCAGAAGAGCCGCGTCGACCTGCCCCCCGCCTTCAACGGCATCGACCCCTCCCAGATCCCCGCCTACTGGAAGAGCGGCACCGACAGCCTCATCTACGACCCCACCGTCCCCGAGGACGACCCCCGCCGCACCTTCGGCGTCGGCTACCTCGCCGGCCCCGACGACCGCGCCGAGATGATGCGCGCCTGGCTCCTCTCCTCCGCCGCCGGCCTCTGGAACCCCGACAACGTCGCCGTCCCCCACGACTTCCCCGGCTGGGAAGACCGAGACGCCATCGCCACCACCCCCGTCGGCCCCGCGGCCACCGACGACGACGAGGACGGCGGCACCGGCCGGACGTGGATGCCCGCCTCCGCCGCCCCGTCCCTGGCCAAGGAACCCACCGCCGAGGAGAAGATCCTCGCCGTCCTGGAGGAGCGCCGCGACCCGATCGGCCTGGAAATCGGCTTCCTCCACCTCGACCAGATCACCGACATGACCAGCGTCACCCGCAAGACCGTCGAGAACACCTGCTCCCGACTCACCAAAAAGGGCGCCCTGGTCCGCAAGTCGACGTCCTCCGGCGAATACGGCCTCCCCCTCCCCGACACCACCGAGTAGCACCACAGGACCCGACGTCCTGCCCGACCGACCGTGCCACCCGGGCCCTGCCGCACCCAGCGACAGGGCCCGGACGGTGCGGGGGACGGCCAGACCGCGCCCACACAGCACGAAACCCCGCAACAGCCGTGCGGTTCTTGGCAGAGAGCCGGCTGCTGCGGGGCCCACCAACCGCGTCTTACGACGAGATCGGATCCAAGCATGCCCCAGACCGACCACCCCGCGCTCGCCAACGTGGACGACCTCAATGTTCAGAGCCTGGCGCCCGCGCTGCGCGTGCTGTCGCTCGGCGCGGGGGTGCAGTCCACCGCGCTGCTCCTGCTGGCAGCCGAGGGCCGCATCCCCCGCTTCGACGCCGCCGTGTTCGCGGACACCGGGTGGGAACCCGCCATCGTCTACACCCACCTCGACCGACTGGAGCGCGAGGTAGCCAAGCCCGCCGGCATCCCGATCCTGCGCGTGAAGGCCGAGGCCAGCGAGGGTAGCAGCCGCGTCACGGGCAACCTGCGCGAGGACTCCATCGCCCCGGGCAGCTTCGTACGGATGCCGGTCTTCGTTCCCGACCGCACCGGAGCCAAGGCCGCCGTAGTGCGACGCCAGTGCACGGACGAGTACAAGGTCAAGCCCGTCAAGGCCGCCATCCGCCAGCTGCTCGGCTACCCCCACCCCAAGCCCGTCCCCGCCGGGCTGGTCGTCGACCAGGCGATCGGCATCAGCCGGGACGAGTTCTGGCGGGCCAAGGACGCCATGGTCCGCTACCTGCGCAACAGCTTCCCCCTGCTCGACCTGCCCGCCCCCAGCGGCGCCGGTACCGGCTGGACCCGCACCGACTGCCTGCGCTACCTGCGCACCCAGGGCTGGGAGACCACCCCCAAGTCGGCGTGCATCGGCTGCCCGTTCCACGGCAACGCCGCCTGGCGAGACCTGCGCGACAACCACCCCACCGAGTGGCAGGACGCCGTCGACTTCGACCACCAGCTCCGGGCCGTCACCCTGCGCGGCATCAAGGGCGCCCCCTACCTCCACCGCAGCCTCCTGCCCCTCGCCGAGGCCCCCATCGACAAGGTGAGCCGCGGCGAGTGGAACGAGCGGCAGGGCGACCTGTTCGACGCCCTCGCCGACCAGAACATCGAGGACGACGAGCAGGAACGCCCCGGGTGCTCCCCCTGGTCCTGCCGCAGCGACGACGAGGACGGGGCAGCCGCATGAGCCCGCGCCCGCCGCTCGCCGGCGCCAAGACCTGGCAGGCCGTCATCGACACCGCGAACAGCCAGTGCCAGTGCAGCGGCAGCTGCGGCAAGGACCACACCAAGACCGGCGGACGGTGCGACCGAACCCACGGCAGCCACGCCCACAAGCACGGCGGCGGCCAGGTCCGACTCATCGCCGCCCCCGCGGAGCCCACCGGCCTGCTGCTGCCCCCGCACCAGGCCGCCGCCCTGCCCACCAGCCACCTCGCCGCCTGGTGCCCGGCCTGCCACGACGCCGCCCGTCGCGCAGCAGCCAAGGCCCAGCAGGCCACCGCCCCGGCCGTCGAGCCGGACGCCCTGTTCTGAGCCGAGGAGAACCCGCATCGCCATCAAGGTCGTGACCTGTCACGTCGCCGTCTGCGACGTCTGCGGCGCCGAGTACGGCGCCCCGTGCGAGGACCTCACCGTCCACTCCACCACCCACCAGGCCGCCGTCGAACTCGTCCACGCCGACACCGGATGGCTGATCACCACCGATAACCACGTCATCTGCCTCACCGGCGACCAGGCCCACCAGGACGCCCTCGACGCCCTGCTGCCGCCCCCGCCCCCGGCCGAGACCGACGGCCAGATGCCCCTCGCGCTTGACCTCTGACCACCCGCCGGCCGGGGCCGCACCCTTCGGGCCCCGGCCGGTCGTACCGAGAGGACCCCGCATGACCGAACAGCCGTCTACGGACCTGCTCACCGCCGCGCTGACCGCCGCCGCCCGCGGCTGGCACGTCTTCCCCCTCGCGCCCGACGCGAAGTACCCCGCTCTCCACAGCGAGGAGCGCTGCCCCCTCACGGGGCCCTGCGCCACCGGCCACCACGGCTGGGAGCGCCGGGGCACCACCGACCCCGGCGTCATCCGTCGGGCCTGGTCCCACGGCCCCTACGGCATCGGTCTGGCCTGCGGGCCTTCCGGGCTGGTGGTGGTCGACCTGGACACCCCCAAGCACCCCGGGGACCTGCCCCCGGCACGGTGGGCCGGGCCGGGCATCACCGACGGCCTGGACGTGTTCGCCGACCTCTGCGAGCGGCACGGCCACCCGGGTGAGTACGAGACGTTCACCGTCCGCACCGGCCGGGGCGGGCGCCACCTGTACTTCGCGGCCCCGGTCGGGGTGACCTTGCGGAACACGACCGGGGACAAGGGCTCCGGGCTCGGGTGGAAGGTCGACACCCGGGCGCACGGCGGCTACGTCGTCGCCGCTGGCAGCACCGTCGCGGGCCGCCCCTACACCGTGGTGCGGGACGTGCCGGTGCTGCCGCTGCCCGCCTGGCTCGCGGCCCTGCTCGCCCCGAAGGCCCCGCCGGTGGCCAAGCTCGACACCGCCGCCGTGCGGGCCCGGATCGGACGCCTCACCGCCTACACGCAGGCCGCCGTGCGCGGAGAGGCCGAGAAGGTCGAGAGCGCCGGAGAAGGCGTCAGGAACCACACCCTGTTCGCGTCCGCCGCCGCCCTCGGCCGCCTGGTCGCCGCCGGCACCCTCCCCGAACAGGACGCCATCGACGCCCTGCTCGGAGCGGGCCAGAAGGCCGGTCTGGGAGAGGCAGAATGCCGCCGAACCATCGCCAAGGGCCTGGCCCGCGGTGGCAACGGCGTCGGGCGGGCCGCATGAGCGACCGTCACCCTTCGTCCCCCAAGGAAAAGCGCTTCTCCGGCGGGGACCGGCACAGGCGGGAGGCCGAGTGAACGCCCCTGACCTCCTTGAGGCCGAACCCCGGCAGGCACCGGCCCCCGGCCGCCAGGCACCCCGGAACGACTTCTACGACGACCTGGACGGCCTGGAGCGGCCCACCCGCCCGGGCCCGGTACCCGACCCGGCCGTGTTCCAGGGCCTGGTCGGGCGCACCGTTCGGGAACTGGACCCGACCACGGAGGCGGACCCGGTCGGGGTGCTGGTCAACCTGCTGTCCGCGGCCGGTGCCCAGATGGGGGCAGATCCGCACCTGCGGATCGGCAACGACCGCCACCCCGCTCTGATCTGGGCCCTGACGATCGGCGCGACCGCCGCCGGCCGCAAGGGGGCCGCCACCAACACCGCCCGCCTGCTGCTGACGGCCGCCGCTCCCGGGTTCACCAAGGACAACCTGCTCTCCGGCCTGTCCTCCGGCGAGGGCCTGATCGAGGCCGTGCGCGACGGCGACCCGACCAAGAAGGACGACCCCGGCCACATCGACAAGCGCCGCTGGATCGTGGAGTCCGAGTACGGCATCACGATGGCCCGCGCCCGCCGGGAGGGATCCTCGCTCGGCGGCGTCCTGCGGCAGGCCTGGAACGGTGAAGACCTTGGTGTGATGAACCGCGAAGCGCTCAAGGTCACCGCCCCGCACATTGCGATCATCGGGCACATCAGTCCCCGCGAGCTGCGGGCCAAGATGCAGGACTCCGAGATGGCTGGCGGCACCTACAACCGGTACTTGCCGATCTTCGTCCACCGGAACCTGATCCTGGCCGAATCCCGGGGCGCCGATCCACAGCTTGTGGACAACCTCGCCGCCACGTGGCGCACCGTCCTCGCAGACGCCCGCCAGACCGGAGAGGTCACCCTCGACGAGCCCGCCCGCAAACTCTGGCGCGAGGACGTCTACCCGGCCCTGTGCGGTGACGAGGACGGCGACGGACCCCTCGCGGAGTTCACCGCCCGCGCCGCCCCCTACACGCTCCGCCTCGCCATGGTCTACGCCCTGCTCGATCACCACCGCCAGATCCAGGAAGACCACCTGAGGGCCGCTCACGCGCTCGTGAACTACTCCCGGGCCTCCGCCGCCCACGTCCTCGGCATGGGCGCCGACACCACCGGCGACCCCAAGCTCGACAAGCTCGCCGCCGCCGTCCGCGCCGCCGGACCCCGCGGTCTGACCGGCGAAGAGGTCTACAAGCTCTTCCGCAAGGCCAACAAGGACGAGCGCAACCGCCTGGTGGCCGCCCTGCTCCAGATCGACGGGTACGGCAGCGCCCAGATCCCCGGCACCGGCCGGCACGCCACCGTCCTGCTCTACGCCCCGCCCGCTGACTGACCCCGGAGGTGGAAAGGGTGGAAAGGGTGGAAAGCCCTCCCACCTGCGGAAACAGCGGGTGCTAAGGGGGGTGGAAAGGGGGTGGAAAGCCCCCACCCCTCCTGACGCCAGCCAGGCAGCCAACCCTTTCCACCCCCTTTCCACCCCCCTTTCCACCCCACAAAAGACCAGCTCAGCGGGCTTTCCACCCTTTCCACCCTTTCCACCCCTCGCCCGAGCGCGAACCGGAGGCTCGAACGTGTCCGCCACTACGCCCCAGACGCTCGCCGCATTCGACCCCACCCTGGTCGCCCTCACCGTCGAGGAGGCCGCCCGTCGGCTCCAGATCGGCCGCACCACCATGTACGGCCTGATCAAGGACGGCGAGATCGAGACCATCCCGATCGGCCGGGCCCGGCGCGTGCCGGCCGAGGCCGTCGTCGAGTACGTCCGCAGCCGGATGCGGAAGACCACCACCCCCATCGCAGCCTGAGGAGGTAGCACTCTTGGCAACCCGTCAGCCCAACGGCGGTTCGAGCATCTACCAGGACAAGGACGGCAAGTGGCACGGCCGCGTGACCGTCGGCGTTAAGGACGACGGCACGCCGGACCGTCGACACGTCCGGGGGAAGACCCGGGCGGAAGTGACCAAGAAGGTCCGGGAGCTGGAGAGGAAGCGGGACGACGGCAACGTCCAGAAGGCCGGGAAGAAGTGGACCGTGGCGGCCTGGCTCACCCATTGGGTGGAGAACATCGCCGCGCTGCACGTCCGGCCGAACACCCTCGCCGGGTACCGGGTGGCGGTGAACGTCCATCTGATCCCCGGGGTTGGCGCTCACCGGCTGGAGAAGTTGGAGCCGGAGCACCTGGAACGGCTCTACAAGAAGATGCAGGACGGCGGAAGCAAGCCCGCCACCGCTCACCAGGCGCACCGCACCATCCGGACGGCGCTCAACCAGGCGATCCGGCGCGGGCACCTCACCCGAAACGTCGCGTCGCTCGCCGTGGCGCCCAAGGTGGAGGAAGAGGAGGTTGAGCCGTACGAGGTGGAGGAGGTGCAGGCGCTCCTCCTGGAGTCGGGCAAGAACCGGAACAGCGGTCGGTGGGCCATCGCGCTGGCGCTCGGCCTGCGGCAGGGGGAGGCGCTCGGGCTCCAGTGGCGGGACATCGATCTGGAGCGGGGCAGCCTACGGGTGCGGCAGGCCCGACAGCGACCGAAGTACCGGCACGGCTGTACGGCCCCGTGTGGGCGAAAGCACGCCGGCCGGTGCCCGGAGCGGGTGCAGACGAACACCGATGCCGCTCTCACGAAGTCGCGGGCGGGTAAGCGGCTGATCGGCCTTCCGGATCAGCTGGTGAAGCTGCTCAGGCTTCACAAGGAGGAGCAGGACCGGGAGCGGCTGGCCGCCCGTCAGGAGTGGGTGGAGGGCGGGTGGGTCTTCGCCTCGGAGACCGGACACCCGCTCATCCCCCGAACGGACTGGGACCGGTGGAAGGAGCTGCTCGTTGCCGCCGGCATCCGGGACGGGCGCCTGCATGACGCTCGTCACACCGCCGGGACCATCCTGCTCCTGCTCGGCGTCCCCGAGCGGATCGTGATGGAGATCATGGGGTGGTCCAGCACCGCCATGACGCATCGGTACCAGCACGTGACGGCCCGGATCCGGCGGGACGTGGCGATGCAGATCGGTGGCCTTATCTGGGAGGTGGCCAAGGACTCCGACGACGGCGATCTGCTTAGGACGCCTCCTGTTTAGCTCTGTGCCCGTCGCTTCCTGAACTGTTCGTATCGGTCGGCGAGTACGAACATGTAGTCGAACAGGGCTTCGGCAAAGGAGAGGGCGTCTTCCGCATCCTGTCGGGAGGAGTGGTCCCCGTGCGCCCCTTCGTTTCCGAGCATCCGAAGCTCGTCGGCCCAGTCATACAGGCGGCCCTCGATCTTTTGGGAGTCTTTGAGGCAGATGAGTTTCTGTCGGAGATCCCGCCCGGTGGCGCCTTGGGCCTTGCAGGCGAGTTCAACTGCGCGTCTAGTCATCACGACCGTCGCAGGATAGGCGCGTGCCTTCAGGAAGCAGGCGCGGGCCTCGTCGAGTGCTACCCGCACCTCCTGCGGGATCGCAGGAGACAGAGCACGGTACGGGCTGGGCCATACTCGCTCAAAGTCGGACCACGTGTCGTGCGTGCTATCCAAGGACAGGCTTTCCAGCACCATAGTGCTGGTGCACTCGTTGCAGCCGGCTAGGACGATCCGCGCGAACACATCCTCGTCATCGGTGCCCCTCTCCGCCTCGACGCCTTGGCCGAGTACGTCAAACATAGTGGGGCGTTCGCACTCGGGGCAGTCGATCGCCAGTGGCCCCCGTACTCCCGAAGCTCCATCGAACCTGACCATGTGGCGAACGTACTCCGGAAGGGGATGAGAAGTCCTGAGGTTTCCGTAGTTCAGACGGTCATCTGAGACCAAAACTGAGACCGGCATGACGAAGGGCCCCGACTGTCACCAGTCGGGGCCCTTCGTTTTTCCTGCTCATGGCGGTAGCGGTGGGATTCGAACCCACGGTGGAGTTGCCCCCACACACGCTTTCGAGGCGTGCTCCTTTGGCCGCTCGGACACGCTACCGAGGGGAACTCTACCGGACGGGTGGCGCCGTCACGAAATCCGTATCGGGGCGCCCGTTCAACGGCGGGTGTCAGTGGTGGGCGTCAGCGGTGGGTGTCGAAGAACCCGCGCAGCTGCGCGCCGCACTCCTCGGCGAGGACGCCCCGGATCACCTCGGGGCGGTGGTTGAGCCGGCGGTCGCGCATCACGTCGAAGAGCGAGCCGGCCGCACCGGCCTTCTCGTCGAGGGCGCCGTAGACCACCCGGTCGATCCGGGACAGCACGATGGCGCCCGCGCACATGGTGCAGGGCTCCAGGGTGACGACCAGTGT
This sequence comes from Kitasatospora sp. NPDC092286, assembly GCF_044755565.1. NCBI lineage: Bacteria > Bacillati > Actinomycetota > Actinomycetes > Kitasatosporales > Streptomycetaceae > Kitasatospora > Kitasatospora sp. NPDC092286. Next base: position 52,829 of record NZ_JBIVRD010000027.1, read on the forward strand.
GCAGCCGGTCAGCCGCCACTCGCCCTCGCGCCGTCCGCCGGGCGTGGCGCGGGCGGCCGTCCGCAGGTTCTCGGCAGCCTGCCGGATCGCGACCACCTCGGCGTGCGCGGTCGGGTCGCCGACCGCCTCGCGCTCGTTGTGGCCGCGTCCGATCACCTCGCCGTCCGGGCCCAGGACGAGCGCCCCGACCGGGACGTCCCCGGTGGCCGGCGCCAGCGCGGCCTCGGCGATGGCGAGGCGCATCGGCGCCGCCCAGCGGTCACGGACCGGGTCGGGGCGGACGGGGGCGGGCAGCGGGGCTATCCGCGGGGCTATCTGCTGGAGGTCTGGCTGCGGGTCTGTCTGCGGGGCGGAGGCGGACTGCATGGCATCCAGTGTCCGGCATCCGGCGATGGGCACCGGCCGCTACCGGACCGCCTCCAGGACCTCGCCGCAGCCGAGGGCCTCGGCGATCTCCTCCAGGGCGTCGCCCGGCACCGCGCCCTCGCCGCTGAGGGCCAGCAGTTCGTCGGAGGAGAGCCCGAACTCGGTGAGCAGGTGGGCGTCGCCGAGCGGGCCGACCGGGACGCCGCCCCGCAGGGCGGCCTCCTCCTCGTCCTCCTCCTGCGCCTCCGTCTCGTCCTCCAGCTCGGCGACCAGGTTGTCGAGGTCGCCGAACTCGCTCTCGCCGGCCTGGTCGACCAGCTCGTCGGTGAGGACGGAGCCGTAGGAACTGCGGGCGGCCGCGGCGCCGTCCGACACGAAGATTCGAGGATCCTCCTCACCGTCCACCCGGACGATGGCGAACCAGGCATCCTCCTGTTCGATGAAGACCAGGACGCTGTCGTCGCCCTGCGAGGCCGCGCGGGCGAGATCCGCCAGATCGGCCAGGGTTTCGACGTCGTCGAGCTCCGTCTCGCTCACATCCCACCCGTCCTCGGTGCGAGCAAGCACTGCAGCGAAGTACGCCACCAGGGACACTCCCAGATCTCGGTCTCGGCTGTCGGCGCGTTTGGGCAACGCGGAATCTGGCCGCCCCCGCGCCAGAGGCGGTCCGCTGTTCGGACCGTCCCATCGGAATCGTGACAGAAAGCCCGCCTTTGCGGGGGGTGTTCTGCAGCGCGTCTTTGCAGGTCGTGTCGGAAGCGCCGGCCGGGAGCCGGTGGACGGCCGTCGGGCCCGTCAGATTCGGAAGGTTCGCATCCGCATGGCTTCGCGCATGCGGCGTTCCTTGGTCCGCCGGGGCTGGACCCGCTCGCGCAGCTCGCGTGCCTCGGCGAGTTCGCGCAGGAACACGGCCCGCCGCTTGCGGCGTTCCGCCTCGGTCTCCGGATGGTCCGGGGGCGGGGCCGAGAGGCCGCCCGACGGGCCCGTGGGCTCGTCCGCCGAGCCGTCCCCGGTCCTCGGGTTGCTCGTCATAAGAGGTCACATTCCCAAATCGGCCCGATTGATACCACAGGAGGCCTTTCCGTCCTCACCTTCTCGGTGCGTCACGGCGTGTCATGACTGAGTGAGCCCGGCGGGGCACCGGGTCGGCCGCCGGGTCATCCGGGCGGGTCGCGGCGTGTCGTACGGGTGTCCGGTCCCGGGCTATCGTCGAGACATGCGGATCCACCTCGTCGACCACCCCCTGGTCGCCCACAAGCTCTCCACCCTGCGCGACGAGCGCACCGACTCACCGACCTTCCGTCGCCTCACCGACGAGCTGGTGACCCTCCTCGCGTACGAGGCCACCCGGGACGTCCGCACCGACGAGGTGGAGATCACCACGCCCGTGGCGGTCACCACCGGCACCCGGCTGAGCTACCCCCGCCCGCTGGTGGTGCCGATCCTCCGGGCCGGCCTGGGCATGCTGGACGGGATGACCCGGCTGCTGCCGACCGCCGAGGTGGGTTTCCTCGGCATGGTGCGCAACGAGGAGACCCTGGAGGCCTCCACCTACGCCACCCGGATGCCGGACGACCTCTCCGGCCGCCAGGTGTACGTGCTCGACCCGATGCTGGCCACCGGCGGCACGCTGGTCGCGGCGATCCGGATGCTGATCGAGCGGGGCGCCACCGATGTCACCGCCGTCGTGCTGCTGGCCGCCCCCGAGGGCGTCGCGGTGATGGAGAAGGAACTGGCCGGGATGCCGGTCACCGTCGTCACCGCCGCCGTCGACGAGCGGCTCAACGAGAACGGCTACATCGTTCCCGGCCTCGGCGACGCGGGCGACCGCCTGTACGGCACCGCGGGCTGAGCACCTCTTCCACCTCGTCCTCGGACACACGAGAGCCCCCCGGCCTGCCGGGGGGCTCTCGTCCGTTCGAGCGCGGGGTACGGGCCGGGGCTCAGCAGCTGCCCGTGGTGCTGGGGGCCGGGGTGGGCTTGGTGGCGAGGGCCAGGGCGGCGGCGGCCTGGGTCTCGTCCAGCAGGGCGTTGTAGCTGTCGCCGATCACGAAGTCCACGGTGGCGTCGGTCCGGGCGTCGGCCGTGGTGGTGGCGCCGGCGATCTGTGAGCCGAGCAGGGTGGACGCGCCCACCCCGGCCGGGCCGGCGATCACCTGGGCGGTGCCGGGCACCTTCTTGTCCAGTTCGGCGGGCGCGTTGCCGACCTTGCCGATGGCGAAGCCGCGCTTCTTCAGCTCCTCGGCGGTCCGGGCGGCCAGCCCGGCCTTGGCGGTGGCGTTGTAGACGTTCACCGTGACGGTGGCGGGCTGCGGGATGGCGTGCGGGTCGGCCAGTGCGGCGGAGGCGCCGGGCGCGTCCGGGGAGGCGTCCTGGGCCGGTGCGGCCAGCGCCTTGCCGGAGGGGGTTTCGCAGGCCTGGGCGGAGGCGTTCCTGCCCTTGCCGCTGAAGATGTCCCAGAGCTGGACACCGCCGAGGCCGATCAGGGCCAGCGCGAGCAGAGCACCGATCAGGGCCAGTACCTTGCGGCTCTTCTTCGGCGGCCGGCCCAGCCGCGGATAGGCGTTGCCGGTGATGCGGTACTGCTTCCCCTTCAGGCCTTGGGGAGTCAACATGCTCACGGTTTGTCTCCCCCTCGTGCCGGGGCGGGGTTCGAGTGACGGGTCCGGCCGACGCGTGGGGGCGAATCCCGCCCGGAAGGTGGGAGTTCGCCGCGGGTCGCGGCCGTAGTCAGCAGATTAGTGCCGTACGCCTGCGAAGGTACTAAACGATCATCATCTGGAGTACGTCGGTACCCGAAAGGAGGTACCGGCGTATGAGTAGACCGCCCTCCGGAGGTGGCCGGAGGGCGGTACGGGGGTTGTGCGGGCGGGGACCCGTCACTCCATTTCGAGGACGCGGGCGTGCAGTACCTGCCGCTGTTGCAGCGCGGCCCGTACGGCGCGGTGCAGCCCGTCCTCCAGGTAGAGGTCGCCGTGCCACTTCACGACGTGGGCGAAGAGGTCTCCGTAGAAGGTGGAGTCCTCCGCCAGGAGTGTTTCCAGGTCCAGTTGTCCCTTGGTGGTCACCAGCTGGTCCAGCCGCACCGGACGCGGGGCGACGTCCGCCCACTGGCGGGTGCTGGTCCGGCCGTGATCCGGGTACGGCCGCCCATTGCCGATGCGCTTGAAGATCACACGGAAAGCCTACCGTTAGGGCGGCGGCCGGCGCAGCAGCCGTGGCGCCGCCACGCGCTCCCGTGTGAGCTGCGAGCGGGCGATTGCGGCTGTTTCATGGGAAATGTCGCGAACGTCGTCCCTGTTCTGCCCGGGAGTGTGCCCCGATGTCCACCGCCGAGCCGCCGTCCTCCGCCCCCAATCCGCCCGCCGCGGCCCCGCCGGCGGTGGTGCCGCCCGCCGTCCGGGAGATCGCCGCCGGGTACGCCTTCGCCGGACCGGCCCTCGACCTCGGCGCGGTGCTGCTGGACGGCACCGCCTACCCGGACGCCCAGGTGCGGATCCCGCTCGGCGTGCTCAACCGGCACGGGCTGGTCGCGGGCGCCACCGGCACCGGAAAGACCAAGACCCTCCAGCTGATCGCGGAACAGCTCAGCGAGCAGGGCGTCCCGGTCTTCCTCGCCGACGTCAAGGGCGATGTCTCCGGGGTCGCCGCACCCGGCACGCCGAGCGCGCGCACCGCCGCCCGCGCGGCCGAGGTCGGCCAGAACTGGTCGGCGCGGGGCTGCCCGACGGAGTTCTTCTCGCTCGGCGGCCGGGGCGCGGGCATCCCGATCCGGGCCACCGTCACCAGCTTCGGGCCGCTGCTGCTCGCCAAGGTGCTGGACCTGAACGAGACCCAGGAGTCCTCGCTCGGTCTGGTCTTCCACTACGCCGACCGCGGCGGGCTGGAGCTGGACGACCTCAAGGACCTCACCGCCGTCATCACCTTCCTGACCTCGCCCGAGGGCAAGGAGGAGCTGAAGGGCATCGGCGGCCTCTCGGCGGCGACGGCGGGGGTGATCCTGCGTTCGCTCACCATGCTGGAGAACGAGGGCGCCGGGGCCTTCTTCGGGGAGCCCGAGTTCGACACCGCCGAACTGCTGCGGACCGCGCCGGACGGGCGGGGTGTGGTCTCGGTGCTGGAGCTGCCCGCGGTGCAGGACCGGCCCCGGCTCTTCTCCACCTTCCTGATGTGGCTGCTCGCCGACCTCTACCAGGAACTGCCCGAGGTCGGGGACCTGGACAAGCCCAAACTGGTGTTCTTCTTCGACGAGGCGCACCTGCTCTTCAAGGGCGCGTCCAAGGCCTTCCTGGAGGCGATCACCCAGACCGTGCGGCTGATCCGCTCGAAGGGGGTGGGGATCTTCTTCGTCACCCAGACGCCGAAGGACGTTCCGGCCGATGTGCTCGCCCAGCTGGGCAACCGGGTGCAGCACGCGCTGCGCGCCTTCACACCGGACGACGCCAAGGCGCTCAGGGCGACCGTCTCCACCTTCCCCCGGTCGGCGTACGAGCTGAGCGAGGTGCTGACCTCGCTCGGTACCGGTGAGGCCGTGGTCACCGTGCTCTCCGAGAAGGGCGCGCCGACACCGGTGGCGGCCACCCGGCTGCGGGCGCCGCGGTCGCTGATGGGACCGGTCGAACCGGCCGCGCTGCAGGCGCTGGTGGACCGATCCGAACTGACGGGCCGTTACAAGGACGCGATCGACCGGGAGTCGGCGTACGAGAAGCTGGCCGCCCGGGCGGCCCGGCCGGAACCCGCGCCGGTGCCGGCCCCGGAGCCGGGGGCCGGGCGGACCGGGCGGCCGGCGTCCCGCAAGGGGGCGGAGCCGGAGGGCGGCGGGCTGCTCGGCTCGCTGCTGAGCAGCCCGGCGCTCAAGTCCTTTGCCCGCACGGCCGGGACGCAGCTCGGGCGGGAGATCTCGCGGAGCCTGTTCGGGACGTCCAAACGCCGGCGGTGACCGGCCGTCCGGCACGGGTGCGCGGCGGCTTCGACCCGGCCGGGGCGTGGGTGGCCGTGCGGGTCAGCCCAGGTAGACGCGGGCCGCCGAGATCGGTCGGTCGGCGATCCTGCGGGGCGTCGACGAGTTGACGCTCCAGCGGTAGCCGGCGAACAGCTTGGTGGCGGCGTCCGCGTAGAAGATCATGTGGCCGTAGCCGGCGCCGTTGTGCTCCGTCCAGACCGGCTGGCCGCTCGGGTCGGCGCTCTCCTCGATCCGGGTGTCCGGGAAGGCGCGGTAGAGCTCCGTGGCGCCGCTCGGCTTCGGGTTGCCGTGCGGGTCGCTGGTGCAGTCGATGATCTCGAAGATGTACGGGACCACGCCGGCGCCCACCTGTGCGTCCACCAGGTCGGGCCAGGTGCCCCTGCGTTCCCGGATCATGACGATGTGTCCGGTGTACGGGGTGGTGGTCGAGGCCGGGTCGTAGTCGAGGGCGACCAGGTCGCCCGGGCGCAGGTTGACCGGCTTGGTGACGGCGGTGAAGTGCGGGATGTCGGCCGCGTTCGCGAAGCCCTGCTGGAACAGCTCGGCGGTCGGGAAGGGCCGGTCCGTCCGGAAGTAGCGCTGGAAGTACTCCCGGGTCGCCCAGCCGTAGTTGGCGGCCGGCCAGGGGAGCGGGCGGTCGGGGGAGTCGACCGGTACGGTGCCGCCGTAGGCGCGCTGGAGCACCAGGGTGAGGAAGGACGAGCACTGGGAGAGGTTGGAGAACTCCTCCGGATGGCCGGCCGTGCCCCAGGTCACGCTGGTGTGGACGTCGTCGAACTCGCCCGCGGTCTTGTACTGGTTGGCGTTGTGGCTCCAGGGGCGCAGCCGCAGGTGGTCGATCAGCGTCTCGGCCTCGATCTGGTGCGGTGGCTTGAGCGGGTACGGGTTGGGCGCGGGGACGGCGGTTGCGGCGGCAGTGGCTTCGGAGGTGGTCGAGGCGGCGGCAGCCTCGCCGGTGGAGACCGAGGCGGCCAGGGCTGCTCCGGCGGTGCCCGCGGCTCCGGTCATGAGTGTGCGGCGGCTGATCCGGCCGTTCGACGGTGGCATGGGGGCTCCCCCTCGTTGGAAGATCACAACGAGGGGGAGCCTAGATTCTCAACCTTGACATGGCCAGGGCGGATTGCGCTGACCAGGGGCGTTATCCGGCCAGAGCGGCGCCGATCCGGTCCATCGAGGAGAGCCGCATCAGGCCGTAGTTGTAGAACTCGACCTCCGGCACCCCCAGTTCACGGAGGACGGCGATCTTGGCGGCGAGGTTGGCGGGGCCGTCGCAGTCCGAGGCCATCGGCCGGAGGATGACCGCCATGTCCTGCGGGCGGACGCCGTGCAGAGCGAAGGCGGCGATCTTCTCGCGGACGGCCTCCGGGGTCTTCGCGTAGCCGAGCGTCTCGATCTGGTGGGCGGCCTTGGCGAGCGTGGGCAGGTCGATGCCCGACAGCCAGCCCTTGCCGGGGCCGCCGCCGTCCATGAAGCTCAGCCGCATGCCGTACCGCTCCGCGGCCTCGGCCACCTCGGCGGCGAGCGAGGTCACGGTCGCGGCGGAGGCGTCGACGTAGGCGGCCAGGCCGCCGCCCGCCAGCTCGTCCAGCGCACCCGGCTCGGCGGCCGCGGCGTCGTCGGCCAGCCGGCGGCGCAACTCGCCCCGGACGGCCTCGGCCACCTCGTCGGCGGGCACGCCGGCGCGGGTGGCGGCGGCTCGGCAGTGGTCACAGAAGCAGATGCCGAGCAGCGCCTCGGCGACCGGGCCCAGCTCCTCGAAGTAGCGCTCGTGGTGGTAGCCGTGGCGCAGCCCGTGGAAGTGCAGCGACTCGGCCCGGATCGCGTCCACGCCGTAGCGGGCCAGTTCGGCGACCAGCGTCACCGCGTACTCGCGGACCTCCGGATTGGCCGGGCAGAGCTCGGTGAGGTGGCGGTCGCCGAAGGCGTTGGCGGGCGCGCAGTCCGGGTGTTCGAAGCCGAGCCGGTCGTTGTGGCAGAACACCGTCCAGGCGTGCAGCTTCAGCCCGCGGCGCCGCGCCTCGGCGGCGGCCTCGGCGAAGGGGTCGCGGTCGCCGATCGCGGTGGAGGGGACGGGCCGCAGCCGTCGGCCGGTCCACCGCGCCGGGTCGGGGCGGAAGTAGGCGGCGCCCGGCTCCAGGTAGCGGATCACCCGGTGCGGGTTGTGCGGGAAGACGTCCCTGGCCTCGTGGTAGACGGAGGCGAGGGTGACGCCGCCCACGCCGGCCCGGGCGGTGAGGTTGCCGAAGAAGGTGTCGGCGCCCTCGTCGAGCAGGTCGGTGGCGAAGGCGAGGACGGACGACTCCACGGTGCGGCTCCGGAGCAGGGGGACGGGTGCCCTCTCACGCTAGCCGCCGGGTGTGGATTGGTCTATACCTGGCGGAGACGGGCGCGGGCGGCGTCGCCCGAGGTCAGCGGCGTGAGGGTGGCAGCCCGAGGGGGGCGGCCCGAGGAGAGCGGCCCGAGGAGAGCGGTCGGCGTTCAGAGGCCGAGGTCGTCCAGTTCCTTGAGCAGGGCGGCGTTGGAACCGGGGGCGCCGCTGGTGGGAGCACCGCTGCTGGCGGCGCCGGACCGCGTCGGGAGAGCGGCCGCCTTGCCGTCGGCGGGCTTCGGGCCACGGTCCCGGAAGATCCAGGCGCCCGCGAAGCCGCCGACCAGACCGCCGAGGTGGGCCGCCCAGCTGATCCCCGGAGCGACGCCCGGCAGCGCGCCGGTGACCATGTAGGCGTAGGAGGCGCCCAGCACCAGGCCGATCAGCGTGTCGATCAGGTTGCGGTCGAAGAGCCCGCGCAGCACCACGTAGCCGAAGTACCCGAAGACCACGCCGCTCGCGCCGACGCCGATGGAGTTCGGCTTGTCGAAGATCCAGGCCGTCAGCTCACTGGTCAGCGCGACCAGCAGGGTCAGCCCGAGGAACTTCTTGACCCCCCGGTAGGCCGCCAGAAAGCCGAAGACGAACAGCGGCCCCGAATTGGCCTCCAGATGGGCCCAGTTCCAGTGCAGGAAGGGCGCCGTGACCACGTTCGGCAGCCGGTCGATCTGCTGCGGCATGACGCCGTAGTCCCTGCTCAGGCCGTAGTCGTCCAGCCAGTTCACCAGCTGCAACGCCCAGACGACGGCCATCACGCCGACCATCGTGAAGAGTGCCCGGCGCGCATCGGCGATCATGCGCGCGGGGTCGAGGGGGAGTGGGGAACCGGTGCGGTCGTCCGAGGCCATGGTGCCGACTCTAGGCCGAGCCCGATCCGGCCCGCACCCCCTAAAGTGAGGCGCGTCATCCGGCCCGATCTTCGGCCCGGCCCTCGGCCGGTCCCCCGGCCCGGTCTTCAGCAACAGCCAGCCTGTCGAGAGGTGATCATCCATGAGCGTTCGTCCGCCGCTGCCGTACGAGTTCCTGCCGCAGGTGCCGTCCTTCGAACTGACCAGTGAGGACATCACCGAAGGCGGCGAGCTGGCCGAGGAGTTCCGCTACTCCGGCGGCAACCTCTCGCCGCAGCTGGCCTGGTCGGGCCTGCCGGAGGGCACCCGGAGCATCGCCGTCACCTGCTTCGACCCGGACGCCCCGACCGGCTCCGGCTGGTGGCACTGGCTGGCGCTCAACCTGCCCGCCGACACCGCCGGCCTGGCGCGCGGCGCCGGTGCCTCGGACGCCGACCTGCCCGGCGAGGCCTCCTTCCACGCCCGCAACGACTTCCCGGCCAACAAGTACGACGGCGCCGCCCCGCCGCCCGGGCCGGCGCACCGGTACGCGTTCGCCGTGCACGCCCTGGACGTGGACGCGCTGGATGTCGCCGCCGACATCCCGCCGGCCCAGGTCGGCTTCAACATCACCTTCCACACGCTGGCCCGCGCGGTGATCACGGCCGAGTTCGGCGTCTGAGGCTGTCGGCCCGGTCGTCTGCTTGGTCGCCCGCCTGGTCGCCCGCCCGTCCGGCGCGGGCGGCGCGGGCGGCCAGCTCGCGCAGAAGGGCGGACATCTCCGGAGGCTCGTGGACCTCGAACTCGCAGCCGAGCATCAGCAGCCGCATCGCCAGCCACTCCAGTGAGTCCGCCCTGGAGCGGAGCCGACAGCTGTGCTCGTCGATCGGTTCGATCTCGCAGTCGCCGTGGCGGTTCAACCAGCGCCCTGCCTCGGCGGCGGGCAGGTGCAGGGTCGCCACCAGGGTGTGCGTCGGAGCGAGCCGGCGGAGCTTGCTCGCCACATAGGCCGCCGCGTCCTCGGCGGGCAGTTCGCGCGGGGTGATCCGGGCGCCGGTCGCGAACGGTTCGCTGATCCGGTCCACCCGGAAGAGCCGCCAGTCGTCCCGGTCCAGGTCGTACCCCACCAGGTACCAGCGCCGTCCGGCCGAGACCAGGCGGTTGGGCTCCACCTGGCGCCTGGTCTCGGCACCGTCGCCGGCCCGGTAGCCGAAGCGCAGCCGCTCCCGGTTGGTCACGGCGTTGGCGAGCACGGTGAGGTCCTCCGGCTCGACGGTCGGCCCGTCCCCGCTGAGCAGCGGCACGGTGGCCGTGTTCAGCGCGCCGACCCGCTGCCGCAGCCGGCCCGGCAGGACCTGGAGCAGCTTGCCCAGGGCACGGACCGACGCCTCCTCGATCCCGGCCACGGCGTGCCCGGCCGCCGCCCGCAGCCCGACCGCGATGGCCACCGCCTCCTCGTCGTCCAGCAGCAGCGGCGGCATCGCCGTCCCCGCGACCAGCCGGTAGCCGCCGACGGCGCCCATCGTGGCCCGCACCGGGTAGCCCAGCTCGCGCAGCCGGTCGATGTCCCGGCGGATCGTCCGCGGGCTGACCTGGAGGCGCTCGGCCAGCTCGCTGCCGGGCCACTCGCGCGGGGTCTGGAGGAGGGAGAGCAGGCTCAGCAGCCGCGCCGGGGTGTCGGTCATACCGTCCAGGATGCCGGACAAGTGGGTCAGGATCTGGCCTATATCCCCCCTATCGTCGCCGACGTGCCGAAGAGCGAGAACGAGGAGCAGCGAATGAGGACGAAGGACCCGGCGGCGGTCGACCGGCGGAGGTGGATCGCCCTGGCGATCGTGATGACCGCCTCCTTCATGGACCTGGTGGACGTCACCATCGTGAACGTCGCGATACCGAGCATCCAGGAGGACACCGGCGCCTCCTTCAGCGCCATCCAGTGGGTGACCGGCGGGTATGCCCTGGCCTTCGCGATCGGCCTGATCACCGGCGGCCGGCTGGGTGACATCTACGGTCGCAAGCGGCTGTTCCTGATCGGAATCGGCGGCTTCACGATCGCCTCGGCGCTCTGCGGTCTGGCGACCGGCGCCGAGATGCTGGTCGCGACGCGGGTCCTGCAGGGCGGGACGGCCGCGCTGATGGTGCCGCAGGTGCTGTCGATCATCCATGCGACCTTCCCGGCGGAGGAGCGCGGCAAGGTGTTCGGCCTGTTCGGCGCGATCGTCGGCCTGGGCGCCGTCTCCGGCCCGCTGATCGGCGCGCTGCTGACGGAGTGGGATCTGTTCGGCCTCGGCTGGCGGCCGATCTTCCTGATCAACCTGCCGGTCGGGGTGGCCGGGCTGCTGCTGGGCCGCCGCTTCATCGGGGAGTCGCGGGCGGAGCAGGCGCTGCGGCTGGACCTGCTCGGCACCGTACTGGCCAGCGTGGGCCTGCTGATGCTGCTCTACCCGCTGACGCACGGCCGGGAGGCCGGCTGGCCGCTCTGGGGCCACCTCTCGATGGCCGGGAGCCTGCCGGTGTTCGCGCTGTTCGTCGCCTACGAGCGGGTCAAGACGCGGCGGGACGGCTCGCCGCTGGTCGAGTTGTCGCTGTTCCGGGTGAAGAGCTTCGCGGCCGGCATCGGGGTGCAGCTGACCTTCGGCGTGGTCACCGGGATCTTCTTCCTGGTCTGGACCCTGTACATGCAGATCGGCCTCGGCTGGAGCCCGTTGAAGGCCGGGACCACGGGTATCCCGTTCTCGATCGCGGTCTCGACGGCGGCCGGGCTGTCCGTGCAGAAGCTGGTGCCGCGGTTCGGGCGGAAGGTACTCCAGAGCGGCGCGCTGGTGATGGCGGCCGGCGTGGTCACGTACATCTGGGAGGCCGAGCGGTACGGGACGGCCATCACCGCCTGGCAGATGGTGCTGCCGCTGGTGGTGATGGGCCTCGGGATGGGGCTGATCGTCGCGCCGATCACGGACGCGGTGCTGGCGGAGGTGCCGCGTGAGCACGCCGGGTCGGCGTCCGGGCTGATCAACACCGTCAACCAGCTGGGGCTGGCGCTGGGGCTCGGGCTGGTCTCGGTGGCGTTCTTCGGCGCGATGGACGAGGCGCCGGCTCCGGACGCGGTGGGGACGGCGTTCAGCGGGGCGTTCGTCCATGCGCTGTGGTGGGTCGTGGGGGTGCTGACGGTGGTGTTCCTGCTGATGTTCGCGCTGCCGAAGCGGACGGGTGGCGCGGCGGCCTCCGGGGCGGGCGCCGCGGCGGGTGCGGCGGCGGGGTCCGAGCCGGCCTCCGGGGCGGCCTCCGGCGAGCCGACGGCGGACGTGGAGCAGACGCCGGTTCTGATCTGAGGCGGGTGCTCGGGGGCCCCGGTCGCGATGCGCGGCCGGGGCCCCCGTGCACACACTGGGAAGGCCATGAACCGTACGCCGGTGGACTCGTCGCTCCTGCTCTCGGTCGGCTACGACCGGTCCGCGCGGGCGCTGGAGCTGGAGTTCACCGGCGGGCACGTGTACACGTACGCGGACGTGCCGGCCCGGGTGCACCGGGAGTTGATGGCGGCGGAGAGCCACGGGCGGTACTTCAACCGGGCGATCCGGGGGCGGTACGTGTACCGGCGGGTGTCATGAGGGGCTCAGGGGCGGCGGGCCTGGGATCCGGGGCACGGGCCCGGGTCCGCGATTAGGCGCGGGGTGAGGTCTCAGGCGGTGGCTTTGGCCTTGGCCTCCTTGGCGACGCGCTTCACCTCCTGCTTGTGGGCGCGCACCTTCTCCAGGGTCTCCGGGCCGGTGATGTCGGCCACCGAGCGGTACGAACCCTCCTCGCCGTACGCGCCCGCCGCCTCGCGCCAGCCGTCCGGCGTCACGCCGTACTGCTTGCCGAGCAGCGCGAGGAAGATCTGCGACTTCTGCTTCCCGAACCCGGGAAGGGCGTTGAGGCGGCTCAGCAGTTCCTTGCCGGTCGCCGCGCCCCGCCAGACGCCGGCCGCGTCGCCGTCGTACTGCGCCACCAGGAACTGGCAGAGCTGTTGCACCCGCTTGGCCATCGCGGCCGGATAACGGTGCACGGCGGGCTTGTCGGAGAGGAGGGCGACGAAGGCCTCGGGGTTGTAGACGGCGATCTCGTGCGCGTCGAGGTCTTCGTGGCCGAGTCGCTGAGCGATCGTCAGCGGGCCGGTGAACGCCCATTCCATCGGGACCTGCTGGTCGAGCAGCATCCCCACGAGCGCGGCGAGTGGGCTGCGCCCGAGCAGTTCGTCGGCCTCAGGCTGCTGCGCGAGCCGCACGGTGACGTTCATGGGCAGGCCCTTCTCGGAGTGTGGAGACGCGGGTGGTCGCCGTCCAGTCTGGTGGACGGCGGAGGAGAGGAGGGGGTCAACACGCCCGTGGGCGGGGTTCGGCTTACCTGGCAACACCTTGAAATAACTGGTTGGTTCGTTGCAGAACGATCCATCCTCTGTGCTAGACCCGCCCGGAGTGGTCCGTCGGGCGGTTCGGGGGCGGTTCGTCGGGCGGTTCGGCGGGAGATTTGGCGGGCGGTACTCGGACCGTGCTCGGGCCGTGCTCAGACCGTGCCGAAGTCGCCGGAGTGGAGGCCGGTGAGAAAGGCCCGCCAGGAATCGGAGGGGAAGGCGAGGGCGGGGCCGTGGGGGTCCTTGCTGTCACGCACGGGGACGAGGAGGGGGAAGTCGTGGGCCACTTCGACGCAGTTGCCGCCGTTTCCGTCCGAGTGGCTGCTCTTGCGCCAGGTCGCGTTCGTCAGGTCGGGCACCTGGGACATGGATGCGAAGTCCTCTCATGACGCGGTGGATCAGTCGGACCGACTCGGCTTCCGACAGCGCCGCTGCCCTGATCCGATCGTAGTCGGCGGCCCAATTCCGAACCTGTTCGGGCTCGTCGATGAAGTGGCCCCGGGTCAGGCTCTCGGAATAGACGCGGCTGCGGCCGGACGGCATCTCCAGCAGCACCATCCCGGACATTCGCGCGCTTGCGGCCGCGTCGAACGGAAGGACCTGGACGACCACATTGCGGCGTCGCATTCTGGCCAGGAGATGATTCAGTTGTGCGAGCATGACGTCCGGGCCGCCGATCACGCGTTCCAGAGTCGCCTGTTCCTGGATCGAAACGAGTATCGGGGCGTCGCGGGGCAGGAGAAGGCGTTCCTGTCGGTCCAATCGCCCCTGCACCAGCGCATCGATCTCCGCGGTGCCCAGGTTTTCGTTGTGGGCGGCGAAGAGGGCCCTCATGTAGCTCTCGGTTTGCAGCAGTCCGGAGACGCGGCCGGTATGCAACTCGCGAATCACGCTCGCCTGGGCCTCGGACTTCGCGAACTCCTGGAACCAGTCCGGGTGATAATCGTGCAAGTAGGGGGCGACCAGTTCATAGCTTCTGATCAGTTGGCCGCCCGCGTGCAAAGCGTTGTCGAACCTTGTGGCATCTTCGAGCGTCGGTGGCGACTTGCCCAGTTCGAACTGGGACACGCGTGTCTGGTGAATGTTCATCAGCTTCGCCAGTTCGTCCTGGCGGAGACCGGATGCGCTTCGCCAGTAGGCGAGTTCATCTCCCCAGGTCCTCGGCCGATCGCCGGTGTCGGCCTTCCGGCGTACCACCTGCGCCCACCTCCCTGCCATAAGAGTGTCTGAAAGGTCTTGCGGAAACCCTTGGTTATTACACGGTCACAGGACGACACTCAATTCGCAAGGGATTGGCGAAACTTTGCCGCTTCCGCGTGACGGGCACCGCCTTCGGGGTGACATGGCATGTCCGCAGACAAGGCCGGCTGTCGAGGATCCGGGGTGGATCGTCAACGAACGGGGGTGGCGTAGATATGACGAACAATCAGTCTTGGTCTTGGTCTTGGTCTTGGTCTTGGTCTTGGGCCGGGGTGTGGGGTGGTCCGGGCGGTGTGAGTGGTCCGGGCGGTCCGGGTGGTTCGGGTGTCACGGGGGCGCCGCGCCGTGGGCGTGGATGGTGAGTGGTGGGGCTGCCCGCCGGTCGCCCGGCGTCGTCGTCGTGCGGCGCTTCGGTCCACTCCGGCCCGCCGGCCGGCAGCCGGCCGCCGCCAAGTCCTGACCTTCCCGGAAAGATCCGAGAAACCCGAGGAGTCTCCTCCATGAGCATGCTGGGCAGGATGACGGCCGACGAGCGCCGTGACAGTCGTGGACCTCTTCCGTCGTCGCCAGGCCACTCTCGAACGCGCCTTCTCTCTGATCGGACCGAGGGTTCGGGCGCGGAGCCGTCGGCCCGGGCGGAGGTGGCGGCGGTGCTGCTGGTCGTCGGAGCCTCCGTCGGGATCTCCACCGTCGCGGCCCTCCTGGTCGGCCCCGGCCAGCCGGGCCTGCGCCGCCTGGTCTGGTGGATGGTGAACGCGGCCGCGCTGATGGTGGGCATCCCCTGGGGCCAGGACTGGATGGCGGCCTGGAGCCGCCGTCGCGGCGGGGAGGACGACGCGCGGTAGGTGTCCCGTCGCGCCGGACCGGTCCGCCTTTCCGCTCCGGCTTTTCTGTTTCGGCCCTTCTGTTTCGCTCCGCCGGGTGCGCCCGGGCCGCCCGGGTCCGATCTCGTTCACCCGGGTCGGTGCTCGTTCATCCGCGTTCGCGAGGTGGCCGTCCGCAGGTGCCTGAACTCCGGTTCGGCGGGCGGCTCCCGGGCGGCTCCCCGGGCGTGAATTGGTGGCAGGCGCGTGCGCGGGCGCAAGCCTCGGCGCAGGTGGCGGCGCGCGCGCCGGGTGATCCCTCCGCCGGGCGCTTTGGGCTCTCCTCTCAATGGACTTGTCGCTAACTCCCTTTGTCCTCAGGCCGAGACGCCCCTAAATCGGCACCTGGAAAAGAGGAAACGGGAAACGCCGCCATTCCCGGTCCACCCCCCTCAGTCGCATGCCAAGATTCATGCGGAAGCGAGGGGAGACCGCTTCCGGCCCAGGACGCAGAACCACGGGCGGACGGTTCCAGAGAGGGGGTTGGCATGCACGCATCCAATGAGTTCGGTCCGGAACTGCGCAGACGGCGGCTCGCCGCCGGACTGACGCTCACCCGGCTCGCGGAGTTGCTCAGTTACAGCAAGGGCCATCTCAGCAAGATCGAACGCGGTCACAAGACGCCGCCGTTCGACCTGGCCCGCCGTTGTGACGCCCAGCTCGCCGCCGGCGGCGAGCTGGAGAGACTGGTGCCGTTCGAATCCCCCGAGCGCGGGACGGGGGTGGACGGCGCCGCGACCGACGACGAAGCCTGGCTGCTTCGGGTCGGCCGCGACGGCGTCCGCTGGCCCGGGGGGCTCGGACGGCGCCAACTGCTGACGGTGGGGGCAACGTCGCTGCTGGGAGCTGGGGTTGCCACTGCGGCCGGGGCGGCGGGGCCTGCGGCGGCTGCGGTGCTCGGTGGTACTGGTGCCGGAGTCGGGGCCGGTGCGGGGGCGGAGCCGTCGGGGGACAGCTCCCCGGTGGGAATCTTCCGCGCGCAGTTCGACCAGATGCGCAGGCTCGGCCAGACCACCGACCCCGGCATGCTGCTGCCGCTCCTCACCGTGCAGACGCACACCCTGCGCGAACTCGCCGTCCAGGCCGACGCGTCGAGCCGGCCGAGGCTGCTGGGACTGGCCGCCCGGTACGCCGAGTACGCGGGCTGGATGGCCCAGGAGAGCGGTGACAACCCGTCCGCGCTCTGGTGGACCGCCCGCGCGGTGGAACTCGCCGAAGCCGGTGGCGACCGGGACCTCGCCTCGTACGCGCTGGTCCGCCGGGCGCTGGTTACCTTCTACGCGGGCGACGCCGACCAGACCGTCCAACTCGTCGCCCAGGCCCAGGGCGGACACCTGCCGCCCAGAATCAGGGGCCTCGCCGCCCAACGGGAGGCCCAGGGCCACGCCCTGGCCGGCGACCACACGGCCAGCCTGCGCAGCCTCGACCGGGCGCGCGAACTGCTGGCCAGGGCGGCGGCGGAGGACGGACCCGTCGCGCCCGTCCTCGGCACGACCAACCTCGTCGACCCGGCAGCCATGGTCACCGGCTGGTGTCTCTACGACCTCGGCCGCCCCGCGCAGGCCGCCGAGGTGCTCGACCACGAGTACACGCGGATCCCCCCACACGCCGTTCGCAGCCGCTCCCGGTACGGCCTCCGGCGCGCCCTCGCGCACGCGGCCACCGGGGAGGCCGAGCACGCCTGCACGCTGGCGGCGGAGCTGCTGCCGCTCGTTCCCGCGCTCCGGTCGGCCACCATCAGGACCGACGTGGAGCGGCTGGCCCGTGAGCTGGCGCGGTTCCGGGCCAACCGGGCCGTGCTCGACCTCCAGCCCGCGCTCGCGAAGGCATTGCACCCGTAGGCGCCTTGCCCGAGCCGCGCCGTCCGCAGCCGTCCTGCCGGTAGCGCTCCATCCGCAGGTGTTTCACCCACAGGCCGGTCGAAGCCTCGACACACCCCGGGCCCGATCCTGCCGTCACTCACTGGAGAGGTGATCCCTCATGCCCGACATCTTCGTGAACTACCGCACCACCGACGAGGACACCGGCGCCACCCTCATCGAGCGCGAGCTGTCGCGCCGCTTCGGCAGCGAGCGGGTGTTCCGCGCCAGCAAGTCCATCAAGGTCGGCCGCCGCTTCCCGCAGGAACTGCTGACCGCCGTCCGCCGCAGCAGCGTGCTGATCGCCGTCATCGGCGCGCACTGGGCGGACGCCCGTACGGCGGACGGGCGACGGGCGCTGGACGACCCGGAGGACTGGACCAGGCGGGAGATCGTGGAGGCGTTCGAGAGCGGTGCGCTGGTCGTGCCGGTCCTGATCGGCCGGGCGACGCGCCTCAACCGGCGCGACCTCCCGGCCGAGCTGGGCGAGTTGGCCGACTGCCAGTACCGCCGGCTGGACACCCGCAACGCGGAGGCCGACCTCGCCAGGATCGGCGACGACCTGGCCGAGGCGCTTCCCCAACTCGCCGAGGCGGAGCGGCAGATCGCCCAGACGATGGTGGAGCCGGAAAGCCGCGTCCGGACCGGCCGGGTGGACGGCAGCGTGGTGCAGGCGAGGGACTACGACGGGGGCGTCGGCAACGCCGGCCGCGACCTGGGGACCTTCGTCAACAACGCGAGCGGTCCGCTGCACACGGGAACGGGGGACCAGCACAACAAGGTGCAGCACGGGGGCGTGCAGTTCAACGGGGACGGCGGAAGCTACGTCGAGCAGGGCGGCGACATCAGGCATCAGTTCGGCGGACGCCGCCACGGCGAGGACGGCCAGCGGTGACCGATGGTGGTGACGGGACCTGGATCGGCGAGGCCCAGGGGCCGACGCACACCGGGCCCGGCGATCAGCACAACCACTTCCACTACCTGATCGCCGGTGCGGATCGGCTGGTCCGCACCGGCAGCGATCCACGGCGCATGGCCCGGGAGCAACGACGCTGGCTGAGTCAGAGATTCGTCCCTCCACCAGGCTACGGAGTCGCGGCCGAGCGGCTGGAGAAGGCCGGTACGACCGTCCTGCTGTCCGGGCCTCCCGGTAGCGGGCGGAGGACCGCCGCCGTCATGCTGCTGCACCGGCTGGGTGGGGATGACGACCGGTTCCGCGAGGTCTCCCTGACCGACAAGCGGGACGACATGACGGAGTTGGCGTCCGGAGACCGGCTACTGTTCGATCTCTCCGGGGCCTCCGAGCAGGAGTATCTGGACGCTCAGCCGCTGCTGTCCGCGTACTGGGACACGGTGGAGCGGCGCGGAGCCCGACTGGTGGTCGTACTGCCCTACGGGCATGAGCAGTTGCTCCGACCGGACTTCCGGCAGCTGATGGCGACGATCGAGCGCCCGCGCGGGGATGTGGTGCTGGCCCGTCACCTGGTGCACGCGGGCATCGGCATCCCGCCGGCGGATCTGCGGGCCTCGGTGCTCGCGGAGTTGCTGGAGCGCTCCGCGATGCGGGAACTGCAGCGGCTGGCCGCCCTGGTGGCGCAGGCCCGCTCGGGGGGAGGGGCGGGTGGCGACTTCGAGTCCTGGGCCAAGCAGGCGGCCGAAGCGCTCAGCGACCGCAGCAAGGAGGTGGCCGAGCAGGTGGCCGCACTCGGCGAGGGCCGCCAGCGGGCGTTGCTGCTGACCGCGGCGATGCTGAACGGGGCGCCCGCCGACGTGGTGTTCCGGCAAGCCGACGACCTGCTGGTCACGTTGAGGCATCCACCCGACGAGCGGCCCCGGCTCGACCGTACCGATCTGACCGAACGGCTGAACGCCCTGCGAGTCGAGGTCGACCGCGACGGACGGGTCCGGTTCGACTCGCTGGCCTACGACGCGGCGGTCCGCTCCCACTTCTGGACGTACTACCCCGATCTGCGGGAATCCTTCCGGAACTGGGTGGGGGAGACGGTCCGGGGACAGGGGCTGCTGGGCCCGGACGACCGGCGGAATCTGGTCGCCCGGTTCACCGAACAGTCGTTGCGGGTCGCCACGTTGGGACCTCTCTACACACTGGCTGACCAGTGGGCGGCGGAGACCAGGCTGATGCCCGAAGCGATGGAGGTGCTCGCCCGGGGGCTGGCACATGAGCGGTTCGGCTCGGCCTTCCGGGCGAGGATCTACGACTGGTCGGTCACCTCGGGCCTGCATCCGAACCTGGTCCGGGTCCTCGCGCGGATCTGCCTGGACGTGATGGCGCCGACCCACCCTGACCAGGCACTCGTCCGGTTGCACCATCTCGCACGCGGGACTGCCGAGAGCGGCCCCCCCGACGCCCGGGAGGCCCTGTTCGAGCTGGTCCGGCGTGATCCGCGGCTGTACGCGAAGCTGCTGGCCCGGTTGTGGGACGGGCTGGAGGCGGGGCGGCCGGACTCACCGGATGCGGGGCTCTTCCTGGAACTGGCCGATCCGTCGCTGTCGTGGGTGCCCGCGGCCGCGATGGTGCGGGGGTGGCGGGGCGTGCTGGCGGTGGCCCCCGCGCAGCGGTGGGGGCCGACGGTCGAGCGGTGGCTGTCGGCGATGCGGTCGGTGGCGCCGCAGGAACGGGAGCGGCTGATGGGTGTGCTGGTCGACGCGGCCGACGGGTGGGCCGACCGGCTCAGTCGGCTCTACCTGGTCGCACACGACTGGGCGAACGCCCCGGACCGGACGGAGGGGCAGCCGAGCCGGGCCGAAGTGGCGGCCCGGTTCTGGCAGAAGATCGATCTCGCGCAGGGCATTGAGCCGATCGGCGCGTCCGGGGCGCGCCGCACCGAGGAGAGGACACCGTGAACTCCACGCACTCCAGGAACAAGGCCCGCACCGCCGCCCTGGCCGCCGCGGCCGGGTTGGTGCCCGTCGGTGTCGGGCGGGGGCTGGGCTGGCCCGTGTGGGTGTGGGTCGTTGCGGCGGCCGTGATCGCCCTGCTGGTCACGCAGTTGACCGTGCGCGGTCCGGAGGGGGAGGGGGTGGTCCCCTCGCCTCCGCCGTATCCCTCGGCGGTGGTTCCGCCGGAAGCTCCGGCCGAACTTCCGTACCAGGAAGCCCGGGTGGAGGGGGTCGCGTTGCCCAGCGGGGTGCCGGACTACGACTTCGTCTTCTCGGCGACGGTCTGGTGGCGGCCGCTGCACAACCGGAGCGGACTGGTCCACGCCAACCCGGGCAGCCTCGCCGTCGAGACCGTCCTGGCCCGCGCCCGTGCCGTCACCGAGTACGAGCACCCGGCGCGGCTGGACCTCGTCCGGCACCGGCTGGACGGGGTGCTCGGCACGCAGAGCCCGGACGCCTCCGGGCTGGTGGTGGCGATGGCCGGGCGGGTCGGGCTCGGCCTGCCGGAGGCGGACCGGGACCGGCTCGGCAAGCTCTCCGAGGTGCGCAAGGCCGAGGAGGTCTGGGAGCACGAGCGGCGGTACGAGCGGAACAAGCGGGCCTACCTCGGTGACGACGTGCTCAAGTCGCCCGGCAGCGCGGTGGTGTGGTGGCTGGCCCGGAACGACGAGGAGGTGACGCGGGCGGTGGACCTGATCGGCCCGTTGGCGCAGTTGTCGGCGGTCGCCAACAACCAGGCGGTGGACGAGTTGTACGAGCACCTGGTGGCCCGGCCGGTCCGGCAGCCGGTGCCGTTCCTCGACGGGGCGGCGCCGGGAGCCGGGGCGGCGCTGCACCATCCGGACGTGGACGGCGGGGGGCGGCGGGGGCCGTCGGTGGTGGGGCCGCTGAACGACCTGATGGACGATGTGAAGCTCAAGGAGGAGGACGGCGAACGGACCGTCTACGCCCACCGGGTGGCGCTGTTCACCGAGGCGATCGGGCGGCCGGAGGAGGCCGCGCTGATCCGGGCGAGCCTGGGGGATCCGGGGGACGGGCCGGCGGGGGGTGCGGCGGGGGGTGCGGCGGAGCCGGAGCAGCCGGGGCCGGAGCCGGGGACGGGTTCGGGCTCCGGGGCGGGCTCCTGGACGGGGTCGTGGTTTGTGCCCGGGCCGGTGCGGCCGGCTGCCGAGGACGTGGGCGGGGAGGAGGAACAGCGGCCCGCGGCCTGGGAGGTGTTCACGAGGGACTCGGCCGACGGCACCTCGCCGGGGGCGGGTCGGGCGGATCCGGCCGGCCGGGCGGAGCGCGGCGGGGAGGGCTGAGCCGGGGGAGGCACCACGGGCGGGGCGGGCGGTGGCGCCCGCCCCTCCCGTGGTGCCCCGGCCGGTGGCGCCTGCGCGGTGCCGGGCCGGATATCCGTACAGGTGAACCAGAGAAGGCCAGTAATTGGAGCAGGAGTTCGATCAAAAGGGTTGATCTCATATGACTGTTCCCGTTGTCCGGTGAAGATCGTTGCTCAGGGGTAATGCTGAGCCGACCGGGTGGCGGACTTATGGGCGGAAGCGTGGCTGGACGTACCGGCTTCGTCGCGCCGGTCGGCCTCCTCGACACGTCCAGAAAGGCTCGCCCGGTGACTCAGCCGTTCGAACTGCCCTCCTTCTACGTGCCGCATCCGGCGCGCCTGAACTCCCATCTGGAGGAGGCGCGCACCCATTCCAGCGAGTGGGCACGGGAGATGGGGATGCTGGAAGGGTCGGGTATCTGGACACGGGCGGACCTCGACGCCCACGACTACGGCCTGCTCTGCGCCTACACCCACCCGGACGCCTCGGCCGAGGCACTGTCGCTGGTCACCGACTGGTACGTGTGGGTGTTCTTCTTCGACGACCACTTCCTGGAGATCTTCAAGCGCACCAACGACCGCGAGGGCGGAAAGGCATACCTGGACCGCCTGCCGCTGTTCATGCCGGCCGACCCGGCCACCCCCGTGCCCGAGCCCACCAACCCGGTCGAGGCCGGCCTGGCCGACCTGTGGCGGCGGACCGTGCCCGCGATGGGTGAGGACTGGCGGGTCCGGTTCGCGGAGAGCACCCGGAACCTGCTCAACGAGTCGCTCTGGGAGCTCGCCAACATCAACGCGGGCCGGATCGCCAACCCCGTCGAGTACATCGAGATGCGTCGCAAGGTCGGCGGCGCGCCCTGGTCCGCGGGGCTGATCGAGTACGCGGCGAACGCGGAGGTGCCGAAGACGGTCTCCGGCTCGCGGCCGCTGCGAGTGCTGATGGACGCCTTCTCGGACGGTGTCCACCTGCGCAACGACCTCTTCTCCTACCAGCGGGAGGTCGAGGAGGAGGGCGAGCTGAGCAACGGCGTCCTCGTGCTGGAGACCTTCCTGGGCTGCTCGACGCAGGAGGCCGCGGACGCCGTCAACGACCTGCTCACCTCGCGGCTGCAGCAGTTCGAGAACACCGTGTTCACCGAACTCCCCTCGCTGTTCGCCGAGACCGGGCTCGACCCGGAGGGCTGCGCCAAGGTCCTGGCGTACGTCAAGGGCCTCCAGGACTGGCAGTCGGGCGGCCACGAGTGGCACATGCGGTCCAGCCGGTACATGAACGGCGGTGGGGCGGCGGCGGGTTCGTCGAACTGGTGGGACCCGTTCGCGATCGGTGGGGTCGGCACGTCGGCGCTGGACATCCTGCGGTCGGGGGCGGCGGGCGGTCGGGCCGGCGGCGCGTCCGGTGTGCCTGGTGGGCTGGGCGGCGGGTCCGGTGCCGGGTCGGCCGGGGGCGTCGATCCGGCTGTGCGGCGGGCGCGTTCGCACAGCCATGTGCCGTTCCAGAAGGTTGGACCGTCCCAACTGCCCGATTTCAAGCTCCCGTTCACCGTCTCGTTGAGCCCCCACCTGGACGCCTCGCGGCGCAGCACGGTGGAATGGTCCGGCCGGGTGGGCATGCTGGAGCCGCAGCCGGGCGTGGCCGGATCGGACATCTGGACGGCCGAGAAGGTCGCCGACTATGACTTCCCGCTCTGCTCGGCCGGCATCCACCCGGACGCGACCGCCGAGCAACTCGACCTCACCTCAGGCTGGTTGACCTGGGGAACATACGCCGACGACTACTTCCCGGTGGTGTTCGGGCGGACGCGCGACCTGGCCGGCGCCAAGGCCGCCAACGACCGTCTCTCGGCCTTCATGCCGGTGGACGGCAGCGTGCCGCCGGAGCCGACCAACGCCCTGGAGCGCGGCCTGGCCGACCTCTGGGCCCGCACCGCCGGGCCGATGACCGTCGAGGCCAGGCGGAAGTTCCGCAAGGCGGTCGAGGACATGACGCTCAGCTGGCTCTGGGAGCTCAACAACCAGGCACAGCACCGGATCCCCGACCCGGTCGACTACATCGAGATGCGCCGGAAGACCTTCGGTTCGGACCTCACCATGAGCCTCTGCCGGCTGGCCCACGGGCAGGCCGTCCCGCCGGAGATCTACGAGAGCGGGCCGATGCGCTCGCTGGAGAACGCGGCCGCCGACTACGCCTGCATGATGAACGACCTGTACTCGTACCAGAAGGAGGTCGAGTACGAGGGCGAGGTGCACAACGCGGTGCTGGTGGTGCAGAACTTCTTCAACTGCGACTACCCGGCGGCCGTCCGCATTGTCGACGACCTGATGCACTCGCGGCTGGCCCAGTTCCAGCACGTCGGGGCGAACGAGTTCCCCGTGCTGTACGACGACTTCGACCTGGGGCCGGAGGCGCGCGCGATGCTGGACGGGTACGTGACCGAACTGGAGAACTGGCTCGCCGGGATCATGATCTGGCACCGGGACTGCCGCCGGTACGGCGAGGCGGACCTGCGGCGGCACTTCGCGGGTGAGCTGCCGGAGGGTGCGTCGTCGGCGGGCGCGGCGTGGGGCGGCTCGGTTCCGCTCGGGCCGACAGGGCTGGGGACGTCCGCGGCAAGGCTTGCGTCGGTGTCGGCGTCGGCGTTGGCGGCTCCGGCCCGGGCGGGTTCGGGTGCGGGTGATGTGGAGACGGTGCCGCGTCCGGGGCTCGTGCCGACCGGCCCGAGCGGGTTCGGGACGGCGGGTGCGCGGCCGCTGGTGCCGTCGCCGGCCGCAGGGGTGTCGACTCCGCTGCCGACGCCGGTGTCATCGCCGATCGGGTAGCGGCAGATCGGTCCAGCGACGGCCCGCCGGGTGCGAACCGGCGGGCCGTCGTCGTGCTTCGGTGGCCCGGCTGCGGTAGGGCGTGGCTGTGGTGGGGCGTGGCAACTGCTGTGGCGCCGCTGAGCTGGGGTAACGCTGAGCGCGCGGTGGGGCGGCGGACTGGCTACTGTGGCGAATCGGGGCAAATCGCCAGGGGCGAGTCGCCGCGATGTGCCTCCGGACAGGTGCCACCACCGCAGGAGAGGGCAGAGAGATGGCCGCGCGACTTGAGGGCACACCCTGTTGGGCCGACGCGATGTTCACCGACCTGGAGGGCGCCAAGGCGTTCTACGGTGACGTGCTGGGATGGACGTTCAGCGAGAGCTCGTCGGAGTTCGGCAACTACACGCAGGCGTATTCGGACGGCAAGGCGGTCGCCGCCGTGGTGCCGCCGATGCCGGGCCAGGAGACCCAGTCGGCCTGGTGCCTGTACTTCGCCTCGCCGGACGCCGCCGCCACCGCGGACCGGATCCGCGCCAATGGCGGTGAGGTGCTGATGGGGCCGCTCCAGGTCGGCGACTTCGGCACGATGGTGATCGGCAAGGACCCGGGCGGCGTCGCCTTCGGGGTCTGGCAGGCCGGCCGCCACGAGGGCTTCGAGAAGCAGGGCGCGCCGGGTTCGTACACCTGGGCCGAGGTGCTCACCCGTGACCCGGGCAAGGCGGACTCCTTCTTTCCCGCCGTCTTCCCGTTCAGCGTGAAGCGGATGGACACCGACCAGGTGGACTTCAAGATCTTCCATGTCCATGGGGCGCCCGTTCTCGGCCGGATGAAGATGGGCCCGGACGATCTTCCGCCGGACGTGCCGTCGTACGTGAGCGTCTACTTCGCGGTGGACGACTGCGACGCCACGGTGGCCAGGGCGACCGAGCGCGGTGGCACGCTCCACTTCGGCCCGATGGACAGCCCGTTCGGTCGGTTCGCGGCGATCGGCGACCCGCAGGGCGCCGCGTTCGGCGTCATCGACCTGGGGAAGACGTCCGGCGACCTGCCCGTGATGGCGGACGCCTGATGGGCGTGGGGCGCCCGGCGCACCACGGCGAGTGAGCTGCGGCCGGACAGCTGGCGGGTAACAGGAAACAGATAACAGCTTTCAACATCTGTTATCTGTTTTCTGTTGGTTGTTCTCTGTCGGTTGTTCTCCGGTCGGCGGTGGGCCGCCGGCGGTCAGCCGTCGCCCCGCCCCGATTCCATCTCCACCCCGAGCAGTTCGCGCAGGGCCCGGTGGCCGTCCGCCGTCACCCGCAGTGCCCGGCCCGAGCCGATCCGCTCCACCCAGGCCCGGTCCAGCGCGGTACGGCACAGCGCGGCGCCCAGCGCGCCGCCCAGGTGACTGCGGCGTTCCGTCCAGTCCAGGCAGCTGCGGACGACCGGACGGCCCCCCTTGCGGCCCGTCCGGTCCGGCAGCTCGATGTCGACATCGGCCAGCCACGCCCGGCCGCGCCGGGTGATGGTGAGCCCGTCCCGGTCCGCGACCAGCCCCCGTTCCAGCAGTGCGTCGGTGACGGCCACGCCGAGGCGCCCGGCCAGGTGGTCGTAGCAGGTCCGGGCACGGGCCTCGGCGCTCATCCGGGTGGAGTCACGCAGATTGCGCGGTGGCGGCTGAGTGGGCGCGGTGGTGTCGGCGTACGTCGACAGGTCCTCGATCAGGGTTGCCGCCGCCGGGCCGGCCAGCCGGACATACCGGTGCCGGCCCTGTCGCTCCTCCGCCAGCAGCCCTCCGGCGATCAGCCGGGACAGGTGCTCGCTCGCCGTGGAGGGGGCGACGCCGGCGTGCCGGGCGAGTTCACCGGCGGTCCAGGCCCGGCCGTCGAGCAGCGCCGTGCAGAACTCGGCGCGGGTCGGATCGGCGAGCAGTCCGGCGAGCTGGGCGAGTGACATGCCTCCATGGTGCCCCCGGCACGGTTCGGCGCTCGCCGAACCGTGCCGCCCCTAGCGTGACGCCCATGACCACCTCGGCCAGTCCAGCCTCCGTCACCCCCGCCGTCACTCCCGTCGCCACCGACGCCACCGACGCCGTGTTCGAGGGGTACGAGGACGTCACGTCCGCCCTCGCCAGCCCCGACCTGGTGCCGCCGCGCGCCGTCCCCGGGCCTCCCGGCGGCGTGGCCTGGCTGCGCGCCACCGTGGCCCGGTTCAGCACGGGCGAGGTGCACGCCGCCCGCCGCGCCCTGGTGGAGGCGGACCTGGCCGGCCTCGACCCCGCCGCACTGCGCCTGGCGGCTGCGGCCGGATTCGAGCAGGACGCCCGGCTGCGAGCGGTCCGGGTCCTCGCACAGTCCCTCGGGCTGGCGGAGCCGGAGGCCGTCGCCAGGGCGGTCGTCGTGGTGGCGCGGGCGTACTTCGTCGAACTGCCCGACGACGCCGAGGCCGATGCGGCGGTGGCCTGGCTGCTGCCGCGGATGGATCCGGCCGGCGCCACGGAGTCCGCCGCCTGCGCGCCTGACGACCTCGCGCCCAACCCCCTCGCGTCCGGCCCCCTCGCCTCCGAACGGGCGGCCAACCGGATCGGCCTCCTCGTTCAGGCCTGTGATGCCACCGCTCTCCTGGTCGAGCACGCCCGCCGCACCGCCGCCCGGGGCGTTCTCCCGGCCGCGTTGCTCACGGAGACCCTGCGCCACGACCCGCCCGTACGGGAGATGCGCCGGGTCGCCACCCGCGACACCACGGTCGCCGGGGTCGAACTCCCCGCCGGTACCCGGGTCGTCCTCGACATCGCGGCCGCCCAGAGCACCGCCCGGCGCACCACCGGGAACGCCGACCTGCCCCCACTGTCCTTCGGCGCCCCGCCCCGCGTCTGCCCGGGCCGCGCGCACGCCCTCGCCCTCGCGGCGGGCATCCTGCACGGCGCCTCCGACCCGGCGGGCCCGTTCGCGGACGACACGCCGACGACCAGCGGCCACGTGCCCGCCGAGGTCGTCCCGGCCATGGTGGACCATGTCCTGGCCCTCGCCGCCACCTGGACGGACTGGGACGGCCAGCCGGTCGCCGTCGACGGCCGGACCTGCACCCCGCACAAGGCGATCCGTCGGGTCGCGGATCATCTCATCGACCATCTGGCCGAGTTGGAAGCCCGCCTCGCGGGCGAACCCACCCAGCCGGACCACTGGCACGCCTCCGCCGCCACCACCCCGTCGGATCTCGCCCCCTTCACCCCGGCCGACCTCGACGAGGCCCGCAGCCGTCTCACCCGGCTCGCCCGGATCTGGTCCAACCGTCTGGCCACCCTCACCCCGGAGCAGCTCGACCATTCCCCGGGCACCGGCTGGACCTTCCGCCAACTCGCTTTCCACGTCGCCGAGTCCGCTTACTACGCGGACGTCATCGGAGCCCTCGCCCCGCGTGCCGCCACCACTGCCGGCCCCGCCGCCCTCGCCACCACTACCGCCACCGTGAACGCCAACACCGTTGGGAGTGAGGCCTCATGAACCCCTTCGCCGCCCTGCACCATCACCCCGGCCGACCGCTGCTGCTCCCGAACGCCTGGGACCACGCCTCCGCCGTCGCCCTCGCCGAGCAGGGGTTCACCGCGATCGGCACCACCAGCCTCGGTGTGGCGGCAGCGGCCGGCCTGCCCGACGGCGCCGCGGCCACCCGCCGGGAGACCCTCCGGCTCGCCCGCCGCCTCGGCCGGGGCCGGTTCCTGCTCTCCGTCGACGCCGAGTCCGGCTTCAGCGACGATCCGGACGAGGTCGCCGCTCTGGCAGCCGAGTTGTCGGCCCTCGGAGCCGTCGGCATCAACCTGGAGGACGGTCGCCCGGACGGTACGCTCGCTCCGGCCCCGTTGCACGCCGCGAAGATCGCAGCCGTCAAGGCCGCCGCTCCCGACCTCTTCGTCAACGCCCGCACCGACACCTACTGGACCGGCTTCGACCGCCCCGCCCCGGAGACCGTCCGCCGCCTCGACAGCTACCAACAGGCCGGAGCCGACGGCGTGTTCGTCCCGGGACTGGCCGATCCCGCCGCCATCGAGGTCCTGCTCGGCCGGCTCTCCGTCCCGCTCAACATCCTCTACACCCCCGCCGGCCCGCCCCTCGCCCGACTCGCGGCCCTGGGCGTCGCCCGGGTCAGCCTCGGCTCACTGCTCTACCGCGTCGCACTGACCGCCGCCGTGGAAACCGCCACGGCGATCCGGGCGGGAGCCACCGGTCCGGTGGCCGCCTCGACACCCGGCTATTCGGCGGTTCAGGGCCTTTACCGGGGTTAGCCTCACCGGGGTTGGCCTCGCGGGGCCGATGGTGAACCGGCCGTCGGCACCGGTCCCGACGCGACGACCGACTCGCCGCGCGGCGCTCAGCGGTTCTCGGTCCGGGCCCGGTGGGCGAGTTCGATCCCGTCCAGCACCAGCCGGATGCCGTTGGCGAAGCCCTTCTCGCGGGTGGCGGAGGCATCCAGACTCTGCTGCATGAGGTACAGCCGGTGCAGGCGCGGGTGCCCCCGGGCGGCCTCCTCGGCGGCGGGCAGCAGCTGCTCCACCCAGGCCTGTTCGTCCGTGCCGTGCCGGGCGATCGTGGTCAGCCAGGAGGCCTCGCTGGTCGCCATGCCGACGACGAACGCCATGACGACGCCCATCGCGTCGTTGGCCTCCAGCAGTTCGAAACCGGCCTCCTCCAGCACGGTGAGCATGGCTTCGGAGAAGCGCATCATGTTCGGTCCGAGGTAGGCCAGGCCCACGTCCCCGAGAACGGAGACGAGCCACGGGTGGCGCAGGACGGTCGCGCGCACACCGTCCGCGCACTCGGTGATGGCCGCCCGCCAGGCATCCGGGTCGGCGCTTCCGGATCCGACGCTGCCGGATCCGGCGGCACCCGAACTGCCGCTGCCCCGAAGGGCGGTGGTGTCCGGCAGTCGCAGCTCGCCGAGGACCTCGTCCACGACCAGCTCGATCAGCTCCTCCTTGTTGGCCACATGGGTGTACATCGAGGTGGCGCCGGCGTTGAGGCGGGTGCCGAGCCGTCGCATGCTCAGGGCCTCGATCCCGTCGGCGTCCAGGATCGCGATGGCCTCGGCGACGATCTGCTCCCGGCTGAGCGCGGGCTGGTCCCGCCGTCGGGCCCGCTGCGGGCGGGTCCACACCGACGGAATCTGCTCTTTCCTGGCCGCCACGGCGGCCTCCTCTCGATTCAGCGGGGCTCAGGCCTGGCGCGACGCGCGCCGGGCCGCCTCCCGGCCAAGGATAGCGCGAGAAGCGCACACCGTTCGGACTTTACGAACGGTGTGCGGAATCCGTACAGTGTGCGGAGCGGCGCACACTGTACCCGTGGGGACGGAGGGCGGTGTGCCCGCGCCCTCTTTCCCGCACCTCCCGCTCTCCCGCGCTCCTTCCGCTATCCGTCATCGCGTGTGCCCGGCGGCGCACGGACGCTCGAAAGGGTTCACGATGGACCGTCATCCGCGACGCTGGCTCATCCTGATCGTGCTCTGCCTCAGCAGCCTGGTGCTGGTGATCGACAACATGGTGCTCACGGTGTCGATCCCGCCCATCGCGGAGGACCTGAAGGCCGGCGCCCAGGACATCCAGTGGATCATCGACTCGTACATCCTGGTCTTCGCCGGCCTGCTGCTGACCTCCGGCAGTCTCTCCGACCGGTTCGGCCGACGGCGGGTGATGATCGTCGGGCTGACGCTCTTCGGAGCCGCCTCACTGCTGGCGGCCTTCGCCGCCGACCCGGGCCAACTCATCGCCGGCCGCGTGCTGATGGGCATCGGCGGCGCCCTGGTGATGCCCAGCACCCTGTCCATCCTCATCACCGTCTTCGACGACGAGGAACGCCCCAGGGCGATCGCCGCCTGGAGCGCGGTGGCCATGATCGGCCTGGTCGGCGGACCGGTCCTGGGCGGTGCCCTGATCGCCCACTTCTGGTGGGGCGCGGTCTTCCTGCTGAACGTCCCGATCGCCGCGCTCGCCATCCTCGCCGCCGTCGTCCTGATGCCGGAGTCCAAGGGACCGTGGCGCAAGCCCGACTTCCCCGGAATGGTGCTCTCCATGGTCGGCATGACCGCACTGGTCTGGACGATCATCGTGCTCCCGAAGGACGGCATCTCCCACCCCGGCACCCTCGCCGCGCTCGCCGTCACCGTGCTGGCCCTGGCCGGCTTCGCGGTCCGGGAGGTGCGCACCTCGTCGCCGATGGTCCCGCTCGGCCTGTTCCGCAACCGGGTCTTCAGCGGCGCCAGCTTCTCGCTCGTCCTGCTGACCTTCGCCAACGGCGGGCTGATGCTGGTGCTGACCCAGTACCTCCAGTTCGTCCTCGGCTACTCGCCGACCGACACCGGTCTCTCCTTCATCCCGCTGGCCGTGGCCACCCTGGTCTTCAACGCACTGGGCGCCTCGCTCGGCAAGCGGATCGGCCCGCGGGTGATGACCGCCTTCGGCCTGCTGGTCATCGCCGGCGGGTTCGGTGTGCTGGCGACCCTCTCCGCCGACGAGGGGTTCACCAGGCTCGCCGTGGCCATGCTGCTGCTGGGGGCCGGCTGCGGCCTGGCGATGCCCGCAGCCGCCACCGCGATGATGGGGGCCATCCCGGCCGAGCACGCCGGGGTCGGCTCGGCGCTCAACGACACCGTCCAGCAGGCCGGCGCGGCGCTCGGCGTGGCCATCCTCGGCACGGTCCTGTCCAGCACCTACACCGGCGCGATGCCCACCGACGCCCCGGCCGCCGGCCGCCACGCGATCACCGACGCGCTCGCCCTGGCCTCGTCCACCGGCGACGACGGCCTGGCCACCGCGGCCCGGGACGCCTTCACCACCGCGACGTCCACCACCTTCACCGCGGGTGCCTTCGCCGTCCTGGCCGCCGCCGGGCTCACCCTGGTCCTGATGCGCGAGCGGTCCAAGCCGGCCGGCACCCCGACGGACACCCCGGCCGGCCTCGCCGAGCCCGTCCCGGCCGGGCGCTGACCTGGTCCGTCGGCCCCGCGTGGCGCGGAAAGCCGCTACGCGGGGCCGCCCCGTTCCGGCCCGCAGGCCGCCCTCCTCGGGCCGTCGCCCGCAGCCCGAGCGCGGTGCGAACGCCTCACGCGGGCGGCAGCCGTCCTGGCCCGTTTCGGCCGGGCCGACCGTACTCCGCCAGCAGCCGCTCGTAGAAGGGAACGACGAGCGGCACGGTGGGCGGGGCCGCGCACCACCCCGTGAACGGCCGGACGGCGGCCAGGGCCCGGTCGCAGAAACCGGCGACCCGCGCCTCGGCCTCCTCCATGGAGTCGGCGAGCAGATAGACCCCCAGGACCGGGTGCGGCACCGCGTGCGGGTGGAGGACGACGTGCTCGATCCGGTCCTCGACCCGCGCGGCGGCCAGGAGAAGCTCGCGGGCATCCGGGGGGAGCGGGCCGCCGGCTGCCCCGGGCCGGAGGGCGGTATGAACGAGGTACATGGGACCGATCCTGCCCAAAGCCACAAATCATTTGGTAGACGCCGGACTTGGACGGTTCGGGCCATGGCCGGAACCGTCCGCGGCGGCGGTACAACCAGAACCGGGCTGCCGCGGCCGGTCAGGCACAGGGCTACCCGGGCGGCTGTCGAGAACGCCGGAGGTCCCGACCACTGTGTGGTCGGGACCTCGGAGTCGCCCTGGCGGACGGGGTGTGGAGGGCACGGGGTTCGAACTCGTGAGGGACGCGCCCGTAGCGATGTGGGTGGCGGCCCGCGCCGGCTCCCTAGCTCAGCGTCTTCAGCGCCTCGGCGTCGTACGGCTCCAGCTCCTCGAACCGGCCCCCCAGGACCTTCGCCGCCCACTCCGGGTCCTGGAGCAGAGCGCGGCCGACGGCGACCAGGTCGAACTCGTCGCGCTCCAGGCGGTCGAGGAGGTTGTCGATGCCCCGGACCGGCGCGCCCTCGCCCATGAAGGCACGGACGAAGTCCCCGTCGAGGCCGACCGAGCCGACGGTGATGGTGGGCCTGCCGGTGAGCTTCCTGGTCCAGCCCGCCAGGTTCAGATCCGAGCCCTCGAACTCCGGCAGCCAGTAGCGGCGGGTGGAGGCGTGGAAAGCGTCGACGCCGGCCGCCGCGAGCGGGGCCAGGATCGCCTCCAGCTCCTCCGGGGTCTCGGCGAGCCTCGCGTCGTAGGCCTCCTGCTTCCACTGCGAGTAGCGGAAGAGCACCGGGAACTCGGGGGAGACGCTCTCGCGGACCGCGGCCACGATCTCGGCCGCGAACTTCGTACGGGCCACGGGGCCGCCGCCGTAGGCGTCGGTACGGCGGTTCGTCCCCGCCCACAGGAACTGGTCGAGGAGGTAGCCGTGGGCGCCGTGCAGTTCGACACCGTCGAAGCCGATACGCTCCGCGGCCGCGGCGGCCTCGGCGAAGGCGCCTGTCACCTCGTCCAGGTCGCGCCGGGTCATCGCCCTGCCGGTGCCCTCGGTGCCGTCGACACGGATGCCGGAGGGGCCGACGGCGGGGGCGTCGGCGTAGGGCGGATCGCCCTGCTTGCGCACCATGCCGATGTGCCACAACTGCGGCACGATCGCCCCACCCGCCGCGTGAACGGCCTCGGCGACCTTCGCCCACCCCGCCAGCTGCTCCGCACCGTGGAACCGCGGCACCCGGTCACTCTGCCCGGCCGACTCGTGGCCGACGTAGGTCCCCTCGGTGACGATCAGGCCCACACCGGCGGCCGCCCGACGGGCGTAGTACGACCGCACGTCCTCACCGGGGACGCCGCCCGGGGAGAACATGCGCGTCATCGGAGCCATCACGATGCGGTTCGGGACGGTCAGCCCGTTCAGCGCGACCGGCCGGGACAGGATCTCGGCCGCGCGGGAGGCGGAGGACGCAGTGACGGTCACGGAGGTGCTCCTCATGGGTGCCGGACGATACGCACGCGTTCAGGAATGCGTACAGGTGCCAACCATTCCGGCGGCCAAGGCATTTCGCCCACCCAACGAGCCACCCTGTGATCCCGGACACTCGCCTGCTCCTCCAGCCGGACGTGGAGCCCCGAGGAGCGTCCCGGCTGTCCGACGGTGACCATGGGCCGGACCTCGTCGAACGGGGTGAATACAACCCGAACCGCAACCACCGCAAGCCCCGTGCGGCACGACCCGGGGTGTCGCGCCTCGCGCCGGATCCGGCGGCCTCCTCGTCCTGCGGGCAGGACGGTAGCCGAGGTCATCTGCGCCGGTCAGAGGTGGTGCCAGCCGCGCTGTCGGTGGCCTCGCCTAGTGTCGTGTGTCGTCAAGGCGAGCTGGGTTCTGCGGAGAGGTAGCCGGTGTTGCAGGAGAACGAGCAGGTTGCTCGTCTGGCCAGGATCCGACAGCTTGCGAACGCCGGCGATGTGACCGGCCTGGACAGGAACCTCTACCAGCTGTGTGCTGACATCGACGGTGACTGGACGTTCGACGGTGGCCAACTGATCAGCCTGCTGCGGGAGATGCCCGCCTCCACCCGGGTCCTGCTACTGCGACGGATGACCGATGGGCTGGAGGAGACGGCCGTTCACCACCCGGGTCGCTGCCGGGACCTCGCCTCGCTGGTCACCCTGGTGGCGCACGGGCTGCCTGTCGAGCAACTGGCCGCCTGGCAAGAGCCGCTGATGGCCCAGGCGGCGGCGAAGATGACGCTGTGGGAGGGCTGGCGGCTGACCTGCCTGGTCGAGGTGGAGCAGGCGGCGGGGCGGGCACTGCCCGATCCGGTGGTCGCCACCGTCCGCAGAACCGCGCTGACGTCCGAGACACCCGGTGAACTCCGTACCCTCGCCGCGAGGATCGTGGAGCCCGTGCTCAACCCCGGCGAGCCGTGGGCCGAGCGCGTGATCGCCGATCTGACCGGGGCCGAACCCGCGTGGCATGCGCTGGTCGCCCACGCGCTGACCGCCAAGGGCTCCCGCCCCACCGGCACGTGGCAGCGCCTTGGACGCGGACTGTTGGCGGACGTGGGACCTGACCGCGCCCGCAGGGCGATCACCTCCTGGCTTGCCCCGGTGGGTGAGCCCCGTACCGCGCCTGTGAAATCCCACCACGGCGCCGGTACCGCCGAGTTCGAACTCGACCCCTTCAACACTCGCGCGCTACAGGGCCTTGCGGCGCTACTGGCTCTCACACAGGCCCATCCGCAGTCCGCGGCGGCCTTGGGCCAACTGGTGGAAGCGGCCCTGATACGGCTCCCCGGCATCGGCCCGCGATCACCCAAGACGGCCGGCGCCGCCGTGCACGCCCTGACCCAGCTCGGCGACGAGGATGCCTACGCCGAGCTCAGCCGTCTGGCCGCCACCGTGAAGTACCGCCCCGCCCTCAGGATCATCACCGCCGCACTCGCCTCCCGGACGGGTCTGTAAGAAGAACGGCTCTGTCGCGGATCGACTTTCTGACACGCTCGCGTCCTCAGGACGGCAACCGCAGTCGCACCATCCAGGGGCACGAGCTCTGCCTATCCGCCCCAGGGCGTCGGGCGGATCTCGAAGCCCACGAGCCCCTCGGGTTCCTCCTCGTGGACGCGGACTCGGTCCACCACGGCCGCGTACGGGCCATGCCGTGCCCACGTGACCAGCCGTTCGACGGCCGTGGCCTCGCCCTCGAACACGGCCTCGACCGTTCCGTCGGGGAGGTTGCGTACCCAGCCGGCCACGCCGTGCTCCCGTGCCACCCTCCGGCAGGTGTCACGGAAATACACGCCCTGGACTTCACCGGAGACGATCAGTCGACTGCGGATCATGCCTGCCTCACCGCCAGGTGCTGTGGCGTGCGGCTCACCGTCCGGCCGGCCCTGGCGGCCGCTCGGGCGAAGGCGACGGCGTCCAGGGGAGCCGCACCGCCGAGGTCGTTGTTGAAGTACGCGTACACGTCGGCCTCATCCGACCAGGCCTCGGCGACCCTGGCCACCCAGGTGGCCAGCGACTGCCGACCGTACCGGGGCGGCGGCTGCGCCAGGCCGGCGTGGAAGCGCAGGTAGCCCCAGTAGGCGGTCCGCCACAGCGGTGTGACCGGGCGTGCCTGCCGGTCCGCCCAGCAGAGGGCGGCGCCGCGCCGTTCGAGCACCGCCCGGATCTCCGGCACCCACCATGAATCGTGCCGGGGTTCGACGGCCACCCTCACCCCGGCCGGGAAGCAGCCCAGGCAACTGTCGAGGAGGCCGACGTCCGCCCGCAGGGTAGGCGGGAGCTGGAGGAGGACCGGTCCGAGCCGCGAGCCCAGCCCTTCGGCGGCCGACAGCAGCCGCTGCACCGGCTCCTGCGGGTCGTGCAGGCGCTTGATGTGCGTGAGAAAGCGGCTTGCCTTGACCGCCATCACGAACCCCTCCGGGGTTCGCTCCCGCCAGGTGGCGAAGGTCTCCGCCGCGGGCAGGCGGTAGAAGGCGTTGTTGTTCTCCACCGTGGCGAACCGCTGGGCGTACTCCTCCAGCCAGAACCGCCGCGGCATCCCCGGCGCGTACAGGACGCCACGCCAGTCGTCGTACTGCCAGCCCGAGGTGCCGACATACAAGACCACACATCCATGGAAGCACGGAGTGCCCGCCTGCCGGCGGGGGCCCTGAGGCAGGTCGTCGCCGTGGGCGCCGGTGTCGTGGAAGAGTCAACTGCGTGCGCGAAGCCGGCAGACAACAGCCAGCCGGGAACGACGAAGGCCCGGACTGGTGCAGTCCGGGCCTTCGATCAAGGCGGAGGATACGAGATTCGAACTCGTGAGGGGTTGCCCCCAACACGCTTTCCAATTCTCCCGAACCCTGTCCGCCGGGGTCCGTACCCGTTCTGACCTGGGGTGAAGCGGGGCGCTGCCCAGGCTCTGAACCTCGCTGGACTGCGGTGAATGAGACCAGAGCTGAGACCACGGGCGGCAACTTCACCACCGTGACGAGGTCGGCCCGGGCACGAGAAGCGTCCGGGCCGGCGCCGCGCGTGTGGATTCACGCGTCCCGCAGCCGCAGGATCGTGCCCCCGAGGAACAGCGCGGTCGCCGCCCAGAGGGCCAGAACGCCGAGGCCCGCCCAGGGGCCGATGGGGAGATGGCTCAGGTTCGTCGTCGCCTGGATCGCGAGGCCCGCCGGCATCGGGCCGAGCCGTGCCAGCAGCCGCTGCAGGTGCGGCTCGGTGACGACATGGCTGAGCAGCGGGAAGAGGTAGAGCAGCGCCAACACGACGCCCGCCGCGACCGCCGCGTCCCGAACCGCGACGGCGACGCCGAGGGTGAGCAGGCCCACTAGGACCAGGTAGAGCACCGAGCCGGCTGCCGCGCGCAGGGTCGGCCCGTCGGCGAGGGAGAGCTGGGTGTAGCCGTGGGCGGGCGTGTATCCGGCGCCCGGCAGGAGCAGGTGTCCCGCGAGGATGGAGGCGAGCACGGCGACGCTTCCGACTGCGAGGACCGTTCCGCTGAGCACGGTGGCTTTCGCTGCCAGCACCGTGCCGCGCCTGGGCAGTGCCACAAGCGTGGTGCGGATCAGGCCGGTGCCGTACTCGCCGCCCACGAGCAGGACGGCCGTGACAGCGGCGAGCACCTGGCTCACCGACACCCCGGCCAGGCTGAGTCGCACCTGGTCCTGACCGCAGCCCGACGCCGGGCACGGGACGCCCGCGGACACAGCCGCGCCGACGCCGACCGTGACGAGAACCAGGCCGAGCAGCAGCCAGCCGTGTCCGGCCTCGGTGCGGAGCTTCGTCCACTCGGCGCGGCAGGCCCGGCGGAACCCGATGGTGTCGACGCCACTCATGCGTCCCTCCGGCGCAGCAGCACGGCTGCCGCCGCGAGAGCGAGCACGCTCCAGGCACCGAGCACGGCGAGGCCTCCCCAGGGGGAGAGCGGGAAGTAACCCGACGAGGGAGCGTAGACGCTGAGCACCTGGTCGTGGCGCGGCAGGGTCTGCTGGACGGCGAAGCCCGCCGCCGGGGTGAGCCGGAGCACCCACTCGGCCGGGCCGCTCGGAAGCATGCCACCAGAGGCGAGTAGGTACGGGAACACCGTCGCGGCCACCACCGCGGTGATCGCTGTGGCGCTGCGCCGCAGCACCACACCGAGGGCCAGCGACAGGACCGCCGTCGCGGCCAGCAGCAGCCCCGTGCCGAGTACCGCGCGCGCCTGGACCGCTGTGGGTACGGTGAGCACGGCGAAGTGGGTGGCGTGCGCCCGCAGTTCACCGAGCGGGATGCTCATGGTGGCGGCTGCCGCACCGACGGCGAAGGCGACCGTCGCGACCACCGTGGCCTTTGCGGCGAGTGTCCTGCTGCGGTGCGGTGTCGCCGCGAGGGTCTGTCCGAGCAGCCCGCGGCGGTACTCGGTGGTGACGAACTGCACGGCCACCACTGTCAGTACGATCAAGCCCACGAACGTGCCGACGAGGAAGGTCTCCACGGTGAATGCCGGTCCGAGCGCCGGCCCGCCGACCACGGGGGCGATGTCGCCCGCGCCGGTGACGGTGAAGCCCTCGCCGGTCGTCGCCGTCCAGCCGCCGACGGTGCCGGGCGCGTAGCTGCCCGAGGTCCCGGCGTCGCCGCCCACCTGCCCGCCCTGCCAGCCTCCGGCCGCCTGCCCCCAGGCGCCGCTGAGCGTTACGCGACGGAAGTCTCCCGTGGCCGTGGCCGGACTGCTGCTGCCGCCACCACTCGCCTGTACCGCCGCCGGGGCGGCGACGAACAGCCCCACCTGCACCGTTGTCGCCGGCTCGGGGAGCCGCGCGGTGCCGACCTCGGCCCAACGCACGCCGTCGGATGAGTCGAGGCCGATGACTGTCCTGCCCGTCCGGACGAGCCGCAGCCAGCGCGGCTCGGTGGTCGAGGGGCTTCCGGCCAGGCCCGCGCGGTCGTGCGTGAAGTCGTTCTGCATCCGCACCCCATGCGCGCCGGTGACCATCATCGCCGCGTAGGGTGAACCCTGGTCGAGACTCTCCTTGACCAGGATCCCGGCCTTGGACCACGGGGTGACGCCGGACGTGCTTCCGCCCGGCCCACCCGCCGGATCAGCCAGTACGCCAGTCAGCGCTGTCACCAGGACTGTGATGCTGCCGTCGCCGGTCAGCGCCCGGTGCACGAAGTAGAAGCTGTCGTTGACCGCCTCGCCGCCGGGGCCGACCGGGAGCGCTGTCACGCCCTGTGGGTGCTGGTTCGACGAGGCCGTGCCGACCAGCAGGAACAGCACGGACGCCAGCATCGCGCCGACGGAGCCCAGCACCCAGCCGCGCACGGTGCGGAACTTGGTCCACTCGGCGTGCAGCGCCCTCATCGCTCCACCCCCGCCGCAGAGTCGGCACTCCGGTACTGGACGGCATCCCCGGTGAGCGTGAGATAGGCCTCCTCCAGCGTCGCGCGGTGGGTGGCCACTTCGGCGAACGGCACCGCCGCCGCGGTGAGGCGTGCAACGATCGCCTCGCCTGGCAGCCCGGTGATGCCGAGGGTCCCGGGTCCGGTCACCTGCACGGTGGCGCCGGTGTGCGACAACACCTCGGCGGCAGCGAGCGGTTCGGAGGTGCGCAGCATCACCCGGCCGGCCGCGACCCCAGCCAGCAGCTCGCGCACACCGGTGTCGGCCACGACCCGGCCGCGCCCGACCACCACCAAGTGGTCCGCGACGTCCTCCAGCTCGCCCATCAGGTGGCTGGAGACCAGTACCGCGCGGCCCTCGGCTGCCAGCGAGGTGAGCAGGCCGCGGATCCACCGGATACCCTCCGGGTCCAGGCCGTTGAACGGTTCGTCCAACATCAGCGCGGGCGGGTCGCCGAGCAGCGCCGCCGCGATGCCGAGCCGCTGACGCATGCCCAACGAGAAGCCGCCCGCCCGGCGCCGTGCCGCGTCGGCCAGCCCCACCTGCTCCAGCACCTGATCCACCCGGCGCGCCGGCAGGCCCTGTGAATGCGCCAGCCACAGCAGGTGGTTACGGGCGGTCCGGCTGGGCTGCAGCGCTCCGGCGTCCAGCAACGAGCCCAGCCGCGTCAACGGACTGCGCAGGCTCCGGTACGGCCGGCCGCCGACCAGTGCGCGGCCCGCGTCGGGTGCGTCCAGACCCAGCACCACCCGCATTGTGGTGGACTTGCCCGCGCCGTTCGGACCCACGAACCCGGTCACCCGACCGGGCCGGACCGCGAACGTCATCCCGTCCAGTGCCTGCGTCGCCCCGAAGCGTTTCCGCAGGCCCGCCATCTCGATCCCGACGTCGTCCCTCATCGCGGCCGCCTGTCCTCTCCCTCGGTCTTCGACTCCGGGCACCACGTTGCGTGCGCCTGCGTGACACGGGCGGAACGGGCGCTGTCATGCCGCTGTTAGGGCACCTCCCCTAGCCTGATCAGGCAGCCAGGTGGCGGGGGAGAGAGGACCGATGACGGTGGATCAGGGTTTGCTCACGCCATCGGTGCTGCGCCGCAGCAGCGTCCGTTGGCAGTTCACCACCCTGTACTCCACCCTCTTCGTGGCCTCGGGTGCCACGACGCTGGCGGTGGTCGGGCTGATCGCGGGCGGCTCGGTGGACGTCGCGCCTGCCCCGGACAACGGGACCGGGCCCGTCCCGCCTGGCGCCCAGGAGCGGATCGCCAGCCTTGAGCACCAACTCACCGAGGCCCACACCCAGCAGATGCACCAACTGCTCCTCGGCTTGGCTGTCGGCCTGACAGTGATGGGCCTGGTCTCGGTCGTGCTCGGCTGGTATGCCGCCGGGCGGGTGCTGCACCCGCTGCGCGCGATGACCGCCGCCACCCGCCGGATCTCCGCCGACAGCCTGCACGAGCGGCTCGCCGTCCAGGGCCCGCGCGACGAACTGAGGAACCTCGGCGACACCATCGACGGGCTGCTGGCGCGCCTGGAGGGCGCGTTCACGGCCCAGCGGCGATTCGTCGCCGACGCCTCC
Source organism: Kitasatospora sp. NPDC092286 (assembly GCF_044755565.1). Lineage (NCBI taxonomy): Bacteria > Bacillati > Actinomycetota > Actinomycetes > Kitasatosporales > Streptomycetaceae > Kitasatospora > Kitasatospora sp. NPDC092286. The sequence goes on from NZ_JBIVRD010000027.1 coordinate 92,502, forward strand.
CACGAACTGCGTACCCCGCTGGCCACCATGCGGGCGGCAGTGGACGTGACGCTCGCCAAGCCGGGCCCCCTCCCCGAGCAGACGCGGATGCTGGCGGGCCGGGTCCGCGCTGAGCTCGACCAGGTCGACCGGCTGCTGGACGGCCTGCTGACCCTGGCCCGCGCCCAGCACGGCGTGCTGCCGGGTTCCGAGACCGTCCGATTGGACGAGCTCGCCGCCGAAGCCCTCGACGAGCGGGCCGACGCCATCGCTCGCCGCGGTCTGACGGCAACCCACGAGAGCGGCTCCGCCGTTCGCGTGTACGGCAGCCGGACCCTGCTGCGCCGACTGGTGCAGAACCTGGTCGACAACGCGGCGCAGCACAACGAGCCCGACGGCTGGCTACGCGTCGCCGTCCACGCCGATAGCGACGCGCTCGTGCACCTGGTCGTGGACAACGGCGGACTGGCGCTGACGCAGGACGAGGCGGCACAGCTCGTCCGCCCGTTCCGCCGGATCGGCGCGGAGCGAACCCGCGGCAGCGACGGATCGGGTCTCGGGCTCGCCATCGTCGCGGCGGTCGCCGAGGCGCACGGTGGCACGCTGGAGCTGCATGCCCGCTCCGGGGGCGGTCTGCGGGCCACCGTCACCCTGCCGCAGGCCGGCGGCAACCAGGAGGCCACGGCATGAGGGTGTTGGTGGTCGAGGACGCGCGGGTGCTCGCTGACCTCGTGGCCGAGGGCCTGCGCGACCAGGGCATGGCGGTGGACGTCGCCTATGACGGTCTGGAGGCCGCCGCCAAACTGGACACCGCCGCGTATGAGGCGATCGTGCTGGACCGCGACCTGCCAGGCATCCACGGCGACGCGCTCTGCCAGATGGTCACCGACCGGGACGAGAGGCCGATGGTGCTGATGCTTACCGCCGCCGACTCGCCCGGTGACCGCGTCGGCGGCCTGAGCCTGGGGGCCGACGACTACCTGGTCAAACCCTTCCACTTCCCCGAACTCGTTCTCCGGCTGCGTGCCCTGGCCCGCCGGCGGCCCTACGCCCGCGCCCGAGTGCTCCGCGCGGCCGGCATCGAACTCGACCCCGTCCGCCGCGCCGCCACGCGGGACGGGCGACGGCTCGACCTCTCGGTCAAGGAGTTCGAGGTCCTCGCCGCCCTGCTGCAGGCCAGCCCCGCATTCCTCAGTGCGGAGGTCCTGCTGGAGCAGGTGTGGGACGAGCACGCCGACCCGTTCACCAACACCGTCGCGGTGACCATCGGCAGACTCCGACGCAAGCTCGGCGAACCACCTGTGATCGCCACCACGCCCACGGTCGGCTACCGGATCGCCGACTCGGGAGAGTGACCGCCGGTTGCGAGCCGCCGACGCACTACTCGCGGCAGCGGCGACCCGCTGACGACGAAGGCCCGGACCGCGTGATGCGGTCCGGGCCTTCTGCTGGCGGAGGATATGAGATTCGAACTCGTGAGGGGTTGCCCCCAACACGCTTTCCAATTCTCCCGAACGCCGTCCGCCGGGGTTCATACCTTTCCTGACCTGTGACGGAGCGATGGCTTGACAGACTGCTGAACCCGGTTGGACGAGGGCGAATGAGACCAGAACTGAGACCACTCCCCAAACTCGCTCGCGTACGTCGGCACTGAGCTGACGATCCCGCTGGTCTCACGAGGAGGCTTCGGTCGCCGGGGCGATCGGCCGTACCTTCGAGGTATGGACGCAGGAGACTGGATCGCGGTTGGAGCTGGGGCCATTGCTCTTGCGGCTGCCGCCACGAGTGTGATGCAGGCCAGAAGCGCCACCTCGGCGGCTGAGTCGGCCAAACAGCAGGCCCGTGCCGCCGACGAGCAGGTCTTGATCGCCCGGCAGCAGCTGGACCATGCAAGGAAGGCTCAGCAGGAGCAGAACGAGCCGTACGTCATCGTTGACATCCAGCCACGTGACCCGTCCTCGGGAGTTCTTGTCATCGTCATCGAGAACATCGGCCCGAGCGTGGCCCGCAATGTGCAGATCAACGCCGATCCGCCACTGGTGTCCGGCTGGGGAAATGACCTGACCGAGATGTTGCGGCGAGCCCTGGGCCGCACGATCCCGATGCTGCCCCCCGGGCGTCGGTTGGAGTACCTACTCGACAATCAGGACCGATTCCAGAGTGACCTACCCTCGGCCTACCGGTTCACCGTTCAGTCCGAGGGCCCTTACGGGCCGGTGGAGACGCTGGAGTACGTCGTTGACTTCAGCACATGGGCTGAAGCGCTTGTGGGGGAGCGGCCCACGAAGAAGATCGAAGATAAGCTCGGCGGGATCGAACGCAGGTTGAATGATTTGGCCGACAACTATGGTTTGGCCAATGCAGCAGGCATCCGTGACGAGAGAGATCGCAGGCGCGAGGCTATGCGGGCACGGCGCGAGGCGCGAAGCCAACTGATCGACCCCGGAGCCGATTGAGGCCAGAGGCTGATGCTGCTGTCCCTGTAGTGACAACTGTGAATCTCGAGCCGAATCGGCTCCTTCTGGGGGGCAGAAGCCGGGTTTGGGTCCGCAGCGGTCACCGCAGCCGTGCCGATAATTGGGCCGCATGGGACAGCCCTTAGCTGTTCTTGATAGATCCTGCGATTGCCTTGCTCTTCACGATCTTCTGCATTCCTGGCTTTCGCGTGACCCGCTGCATCCGTCCCCAGGCCTGGAGGTCCTGGAAATGGTCGGGCACTTCGACGCCCCGGCTGCGGGCGTACTCGATGAGGGTACTGACGATCGCGACCATTCGGCCGCGCCCGGGAAGATCACTCCCTTCCAGGTAGGCGGCGATCTTGTCCTCCTCGTACCCGGTTCTGGCTGAGAGGAACTTCACGCTCGGCGAACCGGCAAGGCGACGTAGGGAGCGGAGCCGGTTCGCGAATGCCGCCCGGAAGTCGTGCGGCATCACCCCGGCGACGCCTTCCCCGGTGCTTGCCGAGAGTAGACCGATGGAGCCCGCGAGTTCGTAGTCCGCGAGCCGGATGGACTTCCTTTGAGCCTCCTCCGGCCGATCCGGATTCGTCGGAGAGCCGCTCGCTTCGGTGTGGCGTTGTGTGGGTTCGCTGAGTGCCTCGGCGCAGGACACGTTCAACTGCTGGGTCTCAGGGACGAAGATCTTGTAGTTCTGGCCGGCGAGTTCGAGTGTCTCGCCATTGACGTACTGCCAAAAAATCTGCTCAGTGGCAGGATTGAACAACATGATGACGACTGGGAGCGAGTGTTTGTGCCAGTACACGACGTGGCGCGTGTCGCAGTAGTACCATCAGCCGCCCTCCTCAGGAGAAGTGAACTAGCTGGCCCCCGACTTGAGCTGAACGGCAAGGAGTCGACCGGTCCCAAGGCCGACGTTGCCAGGGTTCAAGGTCGTCTTGTCCACCACCTCAAGGTGCGCGTCTACCCCGATATCACTCGTCTCCTGTTCCCGGAAGAGCCAGACCAGTTGCGTGGACACCAGGTAGGCGGCTCGGGATACACCGGCCCGGTCGACCAGATGGGTGGAATGGACACTGGGCACAGAGCATCCCCATCCGACGTGCTCCGAAGCGCGGCGATGTACAGGGCACCAAGCGTAGGCGGTCGGACCGACAGACCGGAAAGCTCGCGTCCTCCGAGGCTCCGGCAGTGGTCCGCTATTGGGGCTGGTTTGGTTGGGGCCGGCTCGCTGACCATGGTCGGCTGGTCAGTGTGAAGCCCCGGCCCTTCTCGGTCCAGTGTCCTGAGGCCGCTGAGTGGCGGCAGCGCCCCAGGCTCCAACTGAGAGCAGAGGCGACGAGGGCCCGGACCGCTGGACGGTCCGGGCCCTCGTGAAGGCGGAGGATACGACATTCGAACTCGTGAGTGATTGCTCCCAACGCGCTTTCCATTTCTCCCGAACCCCGTCCACCGGGGTCCGTACCCGTCCTGACCTGCGGCGGATTGAACCGCCGGGCGGCGGCTGAACCGGGCTGGACGGGGGTGAACGAGACCAGAATTGAGACCAGATCCGTTGCTCAGCCCGCGTTGATTGCCCGCCTACCGGTGCAGCGCCAGCACACCGCTCAGGGCGCCGGCGGCGGATCCCACCAGGATGAGCAGCCGACGAGGACAGCGCTGCATGGTTAGCCGCGTCCCGCCGATGCGGATGTCGAGGAACGGGCGGGGCGGACGGGATAGAGCCATGTGAACCTCCGAGATGCGACTGGTTCGGTAGGGTCCAATCACAATCGGCTGGGGCATGGGTGCGTCAGGTCGCAACCGCACCTTGCGTCACACGGCCGCACCTTGCTTGGCTCGCAACCTAAAAGGAGGCACTGGAGAATGACGCACCAGCTTCCGACACGGCGTGGTCTCGCAGAACTCGACGAGCGGCTGTCCGAGCCAGAGCGGTGCTGCGCCCAGCGATTGAGGGATCTGCGCGACCGGACCGGCCTCAGCTCCGAGGAACTGGCCCACAGGCTGCGTGTGGACAAGACTCGGCTCTCGAAGTATCTGAACGGCCGTGACGTCCCGCGTCGAGAGCTTGCGGCGCGGATCCACCAGGTGGTCGCCGATCAAGAGGGCGGTGAGGTCTCGCATGAGGAAGTCGTTCAGACCCGGAAACTGATGTATGACGTGGTCCGGACCCGGAACCCGCTGCAGGCGCGCGAGTTCGAACTTGCTGGCGCGCGGGAGGAGATCGAGCATCAGCGCCTCCGCACCAATCAGCAGCTCGGTGCACTCCGCGAGGAGCTTGTGGCAGAACGTCGCAAACGCCAGGCAGCGGAGGACGCCCTCGCCGCTCTCAGCGTCCACGCCCGGGACGAAGTACGGGCGCTCACTGAGCAACGCGATGCTGCTAAGCGCCGTGTTGTGGAGATCGAGGAAGAGGTTCGGAAAGCCGAGGCGCTCTTGCGGTTGCAGGAGCGCGATGCCCGCGCCATGGCGGATCTGTCAAACGCTACCGACGCCGAACTCCTCCTGTGGGATCAGGCAGAGGAAGTTGGCGTGGACGAGCTCTATCAGGTGCTCGTCGACTGGCGTGACTATGACCAGGATGAGCAGGCGGATCAGTTGATGGAGCGGCTCGCGACGAGTAGTGACATCACGTTGTTATTTGGGCTCTATGAGATGTTCCTCAACAAGGGGCGCAAGCTCGACGGGCAGCGGCTCCTGGCCTCGACGGCCCGATCGCACGACCCAGTCGCCGTTTTCTACTTCACCAGGAACCTGGAACCATCCAAGGGCGAGGAACAGCCGCTCACCGACTTCGCTGGCGCCAGAGTCCATGAGCCCCTGAGGCTGGTGCATCTGTTGAATCCATCCCCTGCCATGCAATGGGTTCGCGATGTGGTTCCCGTGCTCGTTTTGCATGCTCCAAAGGAGTCGCTCCTGCGATTCCACCGTGCCTGCGGCGAGAATGGCGCTGCAGACTTGGGGGCGAGGCTGCGTGAGAATGTCCTGAAATCCATCCCTGATGGGTGGAATTCAGGCGATCGCCGTGAGACCGAGCTCTACCAGCTTGCTCAGACAGAGGCGGAGGGGCGTGAGCGCGAGCGTAGGTACCGTCGCAGCTGGCTCGCGCGATTGTTGGAGCGATGACGGCGGCCGAAGTGCTCTGGACGTTCGTCGAGATATGGGATCAAGTGAGGCTTCCATGTGGTGATCGCCCAGGGCTGGCTGGGTCGGGATCACTGCTCGTAGCCCCACGCCTGTCCGGTCTGTCGGTACTGCTCGACGGGGATGGGGGCTACATCGGTGCGCATCCGTGCGGTGTAGAGCAGGCCGTTGAGGTGGTCGATCTCGTGGTGGATCAGGCGGGCGAGTCCCCGTTCGTAGGTGGTGACCGCCAGCTGGCCATCGAGGGTGGTGGTCTCGACGGTGATCCGCAGAGGTCGGGGGACCATGCCGCGGACGTCGAAGAAGGAGAGGCAGTTTTCGTACTGTTCGTCCGTCTCGTGGGAGCGGTCGGTGATGGTCGGGTTGAGCAGGACGATCGCTGGTGCTCCGGGCTCGGCCGGCTGGACGATGGCTGCGGCCCGGCCGACGCCGATCTGGGGTGCTGCGATACCCATGCCCTTGGCGAAGGGATGTACCTGGCCGATGCGCTCCATCGCGGTGAACAGCTTCTCGATGACCTGCTCGGCGGCCTCGCGCTTGGCGGGCAGGTCGAAGGGACGGGCGGGTTCGGCGAGGATGGGCGCGCCCTCCTGGACGACGCCGAGGTCACGCATCTGCTCGCTGGGCCGTACCTGGATCACCTGAACTCCCCTTGGATCGTGTCGCGTTCGGGTCTGGCCCGGAAACGCCATTCGAGACGGTACCGGGCGTGGAGGTCCGGCGTGGACGTGCTCCAGGAGAAGACGCGCATGCCGCCCTCCTCGCGCCGGATCGGTGCGGTCCGAAGCGGTGCCGCTTCTGCGGTCATGGATGTCTCCATGCCCCACATGGCGGGGTCGAGGTCAGCGGGGAAGGCGAGTTTGAAGTTCCACCCTCGGCTCGGACACTCTCCGTCTACGCCGCGAGGGTGTGGCCTTGCTGGTGCCGCTGGCGGATTTCGGGTGGCGTGGGGTAGACCCACTCGGGGTGCCTGCGGAGACGCCTGCGGTTATGGAAGGTCTCGATGAACGCGAAGACCTCCGCGCGGGCGGTGGCGCGGTCCGGCCAGACCCGGGTGCCGATCTCCTCCTTCAGTACGGCGAAGAAGCTCTCGGCAGCGGCGTTATCGTAACAGGAGCCGACTCGCCCCATCGACTGCCTCATGTCCAACTTGCTTATCCCGGTTCGGGATTCACTCGACGTATATTCGCTGCCGCGGTCCGTGTGGAAGACGCAGCCGCGCTCCAGGCCGCCTCGGCCGGCGGCCATCCGCAGCGCGGCCACCGGCAGCTCGGCGCGGTGGTGGTCGGCCATCGCGTAGCCGACGACCTCGCGGGTGGCAGGGTCGATCGCGGTGGCCGGGTAGAGCCAGCCCTCCTCGGCCGGCAGGAAGGTCATGTCGCCGACCAGTCGCACTCCGGGACGGGGCGCGGTGAAGTCGCGCCCTATCGGGTCCGGGGCGAAGACGGGCTTGCGGGCCTGGCGGGTCAGGCAGCGGCGCCGGCGACGGGTGATACCCGTGATCCCGCGCTCGCGCATGATCCGCTCCACCTTCTCCCGGTTGACCGCTCGGCCCTGGCGCCGTAGTTTCGCGTGGACGCGCGGGACGCCGTAGGCGCCCTTGGACGACAGGTGGATCACCGCGATCTCGGCGGCGAGCAGGTCCTCGGCCCGCTGGCGGGCGCGACGGGCCTGCTCGCCGGCCCGCCAGTCGTAGAACGAGGACCGGGCGATGCCCAGGACACGGCAGATAACTACTGCCTGATTTGATGTTGCTCTCGTGATCAGTGATCGCGTTCTGGAGGGCCTCGATCGTGCGGGGTGGGTGGGTCCGCCGGGGATGGGCGAGGGCTGCGGCGATGTCCGGGGTGGCGAAGGCGAGCAGTGGCCTGGTGCGGTGTGCGTGGTAGTTCAGGCTCGTGGGTACTCGGCCGAGCAGTTGGGCGGCAAGGGTCAAGGTGACTGTGTTGCGGTGGTGCAGGACAGCGACCAGCACGCGGTGGCGGTGGTTGAGGAAGCCGACCCCGGGGTTGTATCCGCGCCGGTTGATGCCCTTCCTCTTCTCGCGCTCGGCCTCGGCCAGGACCCGGCGGAAGGGCTCGAGTTCCTCCACGAGCCGGTCGAACTGCTCGCGGGACATGCCGGTCAGGGCCGGATGCGTGAGCAGGAAGGTGGCCTCGGCCGGGATCGAGGGTGCCTTCGCCTGCTCCGGCTCGACTGGCGGTGCCTGTTGGGGATCGTGTGGGGCAAGGGTGTAGTTCCACTCCCCGTGGAAGTCGTCGTGTTCGACACGCTGCAGGATCGCCGTGCGCTCGGCTTTGGTGAGCGTCTGACCGGTGGGGTAGGCGTTCTCATCGAGGACGGCCTGGACGGTCAGCCCGGTGCTGGTGTGGGTGGCCGAGATGGTCTGCAGCAGCACTTCGTAGCTGGTCAGCGGCTGACCGCGCAGGCTGTGGGTGATCCGGGAGAACAGCCGGTGTTCGACCTTGTTCCATTTCGAAGTCGCCGGCGGAAAGTGCATGACCGTGACGCTCAGCCCGCACTCGTCGGCGAAGGCTGCCAGATCTGTCTTGAACAGGTGGGAGTCCGCCGAGTTCGTTCCTCCGGAGTCGGCGGTGACCAGCAGGCGGGTGGCGCCGGGGTAGTCGAGGCGCCCCTGGCGATTCCACCAGCGGCGCAGGGACTCCACCGCGAAGGCCGCGGTGTTGCGGTCGGTGCCCACGTTGACCCAGCCGGTGTCACGTCCCAGGTCGTAGACGCCGTAGGGAATGGCGATCGGGGTGTCCGGGTCCAGGAAGTCGTGGTCCGGGGCGGTGATCGGCCGGCCCTTGGGGCGGTAGGTGCGGCCCGCCCGGGCGAAGTCGCCGATCGGCTCCTTCTTCTTCGCGTCCACGCTCACCACCGGCAAGCCCTGAGTCAGGAACTCCTCGACCCTGGTGTTGATGTGCCGGAACTGGGCGTCACGGTCAGGGACTTGGCTCCCAGCACGAGTCTTGACCATGCCCTGGAGGCTGAAGCCCATCGAGCGCAGCAGCTTGCCCACGGCCGTGGCGCTGATCGGATGGCCTGCAGTGGTCAACTCCCGTGCCAGGTCACGCAACGAGGCTGTGGTCCAGCGCAGTGGGGAGACCGGGTCGCCGATCTCCTGCGGCTCGATCAGGGCCTCGAGTGCCGGCACCAGGCCAGGGTCACGTTCGGCGGCTGGCCTGCGTCCGCCGCCGGGGCGGCGAACCCGTCCCAGCACCGGCGCACCGTCGGCGAGCTCGTCGCGTCCCCGCGCAATGGCCGACTCGGACACTTCTGCCAGCCTGGCCACCGCCGCGACTCCGCCATGGCCCAGCGCCTCGGCCTCGGAAGCCAGATACAAGCGGCGCTGCCGCTCGTCCAGGTGCGGCAGCATCGCCGCCAACTTCGCGTCCAGTGCTGCCAGAGTTACTTCCGTCATCCCCACGGAATCCATCTACCACGTCACAGGCCGGAGCAGGGCCGAATCAGGCAGTAGTTAGTTGACGGCTCCTCACCGTGTCGTCTCGGCCGCGAAATAGGCGGCTGCCTTGCGCAGGATCTCGATCGTCCTCTGCTGCTCGACCGTCTGCCGCCGCAGCCGGGTGAGCTCCTCGCGCTCGGCACTGGTCAGCTCGCCCGGCCGGCCCTCGCCACGGTCGGTGCGGTCCTGCTTGACCCAGCCCCGCGGTCCCTCCGGGCTGACCCCCAGCTCACGGGCGATCTCGGTGACGTTCCGGTGCGGAGAGGACCGGACGAGCGCGACCGCGTCCCGCTTGAACTCCGCCGTGTACCGCTTACTCATGTTGCTGTTGGTTCCCACCTGAAACTGCTTCCTCCGGGCTCACATGTCCCAGTGTCCAGGTGTCCGAGCCGAGGGTGGAACTTCACAGATGATCTTCCGGGTCTTTTCGGACACGGCCGTGGACAGCACCCTGCCAGAGGAGTGGTGCCCAGCGGGTGCGAATGCGTTGGTTCGGCCAGAAGGCCTGTCGGTCGGATGCGGTCGTGCAGCCAGCCGTTCCCACTGGATCTCGGCAACTGCAACCAAAACTGCAACCACGGAACGACGAAGGGCCCGACCGCAGTGCGGTCGGGCCCTTCGTTTGCCCTGGCGGGCGAAGGCGGAGGATACGAGATTCGAACTCGTGAGGGGTTGCCCCCAACACGCTTTCCAATTCTCCCGAACCCCGTCCGCTGGGGTTCACTCCCGTCCTGAACGGCGGCGGAGTGAGCCGTTGGGTGGTGGCCGTACCGGGTTGGACGGCGCTGAATGAGACCAAAACTGAGACCACGTTGCCTGGCACCTACGGCCGGATCACCCGTCTTGCTCAGGGTCAGCTATCCGTGTCCTTGGGGTGCCGAGGCGAGGCGTAGACGAGATGGACGATCCGCCCCGGCTCGTCGACGAGGTAGCGCACGCGCCCGCCGGCAGTCACCTCGTACTCCCACTGGGGTAGCTCGTCCCCGCCGAGAACGCGCGTCGCCAGGCGGCCTCGGAGCCGGTGCTGTCGATCGGGGTCACGCGTGGACAGGGGGGCAGTGCGGAGGGCTTCGAAACAACGACGAGTGTTCCCCGGCGCCTCCGTGCAGAGGTCGCCCCACCCCTTGGCAGCTTCGTTGGTGGCGAATCGCAGCCGCCACTCGTCACCGATCGGTGGTGGCGGGACGTCGTCTCCGCGCTTGGGGCTCACGGGACGGGTACCTCGCCGTGGTCATCGCCGGGGAGCGGCCCGGTGAGCTGGGCGCCCAGCGTGGGGTCAGCCAGGATCCTGGCGGTGGCCCGCCACTCGACGATCACGCGGTGAAGATTGGCGTGGACGTCCAGTTCCACCACGTCGCGGGTGGCGTTCATGAGGTCGACGACGAACTCGCGCACCTCCTCGGCCGACAAGTGCCGGGTCCACGGGAAGACCTCGGGGAGGGCGAGGAGGACCGCGCGAGCACCCTCGTCGCTGGTGATCAGGGCCGCGAAAAGCCGCGCGGTGACGTCAGCGGTCTCCTCGCGCTCGCGGTCGTGACGTTCGGTGGTCAGGTACAGGTCCTCGCCGTCACGACGAGTGACGTGGACGCGCTGCGCTTGCTCGACGGTGTCCGCGACACGCTTCGAGTTCTTCGAGAGATCGGAGAACGACACGGTGAGAGTGGACATGTGGCCATGCTACTTCGGAACACGTTCCGAAGTCAATTGAAAGGACTGCGCCCCGGAGGCCGGAGCCCGGGGCGGCCGATCGGGCTGGAGGTCCTGCGTGGGGTCGCATTGACGTGGGGTCGCATTGAACGGGGGTGGACGCCGGGGCGATGCCTCCGCTCTCCAGTCGGAATTACGGAGAGTGTCGACGCTTCTCGCAACCTTCGGGGATGCCGACTTCCGGAGGACTCCCGAAGGCTTCTCGCGGCGCGTCCTCCCTGTAAGTGTGAAGTTCACGGCTTGCTTCTTGTGTCGGTCGACTGCGGGGGTGCGTTCGCGGCCAGTCCATAAAGATGCAGCTCAACCTCACTCTTCTTATCGGCGGCCTGCACTTCCCTTGCAGGCTGCTGCAGTGGGGAGTCTTGCGCACTTCAGTGCGCATTTGGTGGCCTGATGGTCGGTCATCTAGCTTTACTCCACAGGGCAGCCGACCGATGACGGGGAGAGTGACTGCGTTGAGTGACAAGAGTAGTGACGGGAGACTCGTCTCCCGAGCCAAGATCGCAGAGCTGGCCGGTGTCGGGGCCTCTGCGGTCACGAACTGGCAGAACCGCTATCCGGACTTTCCGCAGGAGCTGAGGGTCGGCCACAAGCGACTGTTCCGGCTCGCTGACATCGTGCGATGGCTTGACGCCCGGTCTGTGCCCAAGTCGGCACGGAGGGAGGAGGAGCCCTCAGGGGTTACCTACGGTGACAGGGTCCGAGCCTTGTCCGGGCAGTCCGAGGGAGTTCCCGTGGCTGGACAGGCCGCTGGGTTCGCCGTGCCTTCACCGGGTGCCGAGCAGCAGCGGTCGCGGTCCCGGCGGGTTCTGGCGGAGTTGCTGAAGCCTCAGATGGTGGAAATGTGGGGCGCGCCGTCGCTGACGGCTTATCTGCCCTTGCCGATGTGCCTGATCTTTCTGAGGTGGGGAGCGCACAAGGACTGGGCGGCCCTGGAGGACCGGGTCGACGCACACCTGGCGCTGACACCCAAGGGCTTCCTCAGCGAGGTGGGGGAGCGAACCGATCGCTTGCTGAAGGGCTGTGGGGTGGCGCCGGCCATGCGGTTTGCGCTGCAGGGTCTTGAGCCCCTACCCGCAGCTGAAGTACCGCAGTTGATGGCCTCGGTGGCTGGACTCGACCGGGATGCCTTCCGGGATCTGCTCGATGCGCATGCCGACATCATGCGTATGGACAGTCGTAGCGCCTTCACACCTAGAACGGTGGTGGCCCTGCTGAGCGAGCTGGTTGCCCCGGAGGGTGTGTCGGGCCGGATCCACGATCCCTATCCGCGTGGCGGTGAACTGCTGTCGGCCATGGTGGCGGCCAGCGGCGATGGTTCGGTGCCGGCGGTGACGGCCGGAAAGCCGGACGAGGCGACGCTGCGCCTGACCGCGATGAATTTGATGCTCCACGGTGTGACTCCACGGGTGGGCACCCATGACATCGCACCATGGCCCGAGCCGGCGGAGCGACGGCAGGAACCGGTGGACCTGGTTCTGGCCAATCCGCCGTTCAACGCCGAATCGGGCCGGGTCGCGGCCGGAGGCTGGCGATATGGGCCCCCGCCGCCGTCCAACGCCAACTTCGCCTGGATCCAGCACATCCTCTCCACCCTCGGGCCCGGCGGACGAGCTGCGGTGATCATGGCGGACAACGCTGCCGTATCCGACCAGCCGAGGGAGCGGGCGATCCGGCAGGCCTTGGTCGAGGACGGGGTCGTCGACGGCATCCTCGCCCTTCCCCCGCATCTCTTCACCGGTACCGCGGTGTCGGCCTGCATCTGGTTCCTGTCGGCACCGTCGCAGCGTACCGAGGTGCACTTCATCAATGCCCGCGAGTTGGGTGAGTTGGTCACTCGGACCCGCCGAGAGCTGAGCACCGATGATGTACGGCTCCTGGGGCAGATCCACCGATCGCTGCGTGACGGGAACCCGATGCCCGACGAAGCGCGTGCGCTCGGTCGATCGGTCTCCGTGGAGGAGATCGAGGAGCGTGGTTACTCGCTGAGCCCTGTCGACTACGTCAGCCTCGGTGCGTACGTAGCGGCGACACCCGCGCAGGTGGAATCCGCCCGTCGGAAACTCGACGATGCCTTGGATCTGGCGGGATCCCTGGACGAGGAAGCGCGGTGGTCCTGGGAGCGGGCAGCGCCCGGCCGCAGTCCGGAACCCAGTGCGGGTGGCCGACGGAACGTGCTCCTGCAGGATCTGTGCAAGGTGCAGCCCGGACCGTCACCCTCCTTGCTGAACCCCGGGATGTACTCCGAGGACGGCCCTGTTCGTGTGGTGCTGCCCAAGCACCTGCGAAACCGGCGGATCCAAGGCAGCGAGGACACCAGGATCTCGGCACGCGACGCGCAGCAGCTCGAACGGTTCCTGTTGAGCGAGGGCGACATCCTTTGCACGCGTACCGGGACGGTCGGACCCGTGGCATTGGTGGGAGCGGAGGGCGCCGGCAGCCTCTACAACGGAAATCTCCTTCGGCTGCACGGCTTCGAGCCCGGCGTGGACCCGCGTTTCGTTCTGGCATACCTCTCCCTTCCGGGAACCCAGGCGTGGATCAAGGACCGGGCGGCGATGTCGACCGTTGACTCGATCAAGACCAGCGCGATGAGGCAGCTCCCGGTATCGCTGCCGCCGTACGAGGAGCAGCACCGCATCGGAGAGCTTCTGCGCGTGCTCGACGACCAGGTCGCAGCCCACGAGCAGGTGGCTGCCGCAGCCGATGCCGCCAGGGGCGAGCTCTCAACGCTCTTGATGGACATCGCGGCGATGCCGACCGCCCACCAGCCCGATGCCGGACTCGTCCCTTACACCGACCACACCACAGAAGAGGAAGCCGAAGATGAGTAGCCTGCCCGTCGTCACGCGAGTTCCGTGGCTGCTTGTCTCCGCGCTTGCCTCCGTGATCATCGCCTTGCTGGCCTTCATGCTGAAGCGGAGCGCCGGCACGGATCGGCACAGTGCTGTCATCACCGCTGGCGCGGCCTTCGCCAGCTGCATGCTGCTCTGCCTCGCGGTCCTCTCCGCCGCCGTGAGCGGTTGAACCGGACACCGGAAACGACGAAGGCCCGGACCGTCGAAACGGTCCGGGCCTTCTGCCGGCGGAGGATACGAGATTCGAACTCGTGAGGGATTGCTCCCAACACGCTTTCCAAGTCTCCTCAGCACTGTCCGTCAGTGTTCATACCCGTCCTGACCTGCGGCGGAGCCAACCGCTGGGCGGGGGTTGAACCCGGCTGGACGGGGGTGAATGAGACCAAAACTGAGACCACGGCTGAGTGCGCTGGTTCAGTAGCGGCGGATCGGTAGCTCCTCAATGGGGTCTTGGATGCGGGCGGCACACCAGCGCTCTCCCGCAAGCAGGGTCGACGGTGCGGAGCCGTGGTCAGGCCGCATTCGAACGAGACGGATGGACAGCCACTGTGAGGGGCCCAGGGCCGGGAGTTGGAGATCGCTGATCAGCTGATGATCATGGCGAGTTAGAACCAGAATGCCCTCGGAGACGAGTCGTTCGCGGCTCTCACGGGCGCGGCGCTCTCCATGAATAGCAGAGCGGGCAAGGGCGACAACGGTTTGTCGGTCGATCGGGCGCCCCTGGACGGAGCGGAACAGGTTATCCACCCGGACCATGGCGCTCTTATGGGAAGTGATGTTCTCCAGGGTGGCAGCTGGTAGGTCAGCCAATACGCTGATCGGCAGCTCGACCTTGCGGTGCAGCCAGCGCACAGCCGACACTCCTGCGGCACTTAGGTGACGCTTGCCGTCGCGGTTGCCATAAGAGCCCAGGTGCTCAGGAGCCGCCCGCACGATCCCCATGTTCCAGTGGTGATCTTCTTCGTCCATTTCGACCAAGAGACAGATCTGGTTTATCGCGCTTGCCGGGATACCCCACCCCTTGAGTGTGCTGAAGCGGTAGCGGACTTGGACGCCTGCGATGAGGAAGTCGGTGGGGTGGCCGTCTGGGAAGCCGAATTCGTTCTGAATCAGGTTGGCGGTGATGGCGTGCAGAGAGGATCGCTCCAAAGCGGAGATCTGGCCGAGATGGAAGCGGCCGGTGCGGGGCCCGTCGATCACTCTGTCCATGGCTTCTACCAAGATGGCGGCCATCCGTAGGCCAGCAGGGTCCTGGCGCTCCAACTCGAGGATCACTGCATGGAAATCGGTGTCCTCGTTGGCCGTAGTAGAGCCAGTGAAGGTGGCGAAGTTCGAGGAAGGTTTCGGGCCCTGCGTCCTACGCTCCAGCTCTTCCCACTCTTCATCCTCTGCTTCCTCGGCAGCCTCCAGCTGGCGCTCCAATGCGGCGCATCGTTCCTCGGCGGTCGCCGCACGGCGCTCGGCCTCAACGAGTTCGTGCCTCAGCTTGTCGAGCAAGCTCTGGAGGCGGTCGCGCTCGGAGCGCAAGCCCTCATAGTTGGTTGACCAGACCGCGAGTTCAGCCCGCTGGGTAAGGCGGTCGGCTGCCGCTGACCGCTCGATAGCCTGGATTTGGGCCTCTTGGTCGTCGAGCTGTGAGTGTGCGGCCTTGAGCATGTCGCGAAGGAGGCGTGTCTCCTGCTGGAGTAGTCCGCTGTGCCGCTCTGCCTCAGCGAGCTCGTCTCGGAGCTCCTGGATATCGGCGCTTGTGGGACTTGCAGCGCGTAGGGCCTCGCGTTGCAGTCGGTGGACCAAAGCGCGAGCGTCAACTGTCAGCTCAACGCCGAGATGACGATCACCGTCGAGGATCAGCCTCTCGACAAACTCGGCTGGTGGGACCAGGACACCGCTGAGGTATCGAGAGACCGTGGAGCGGTCCCAGTTGACGCGTCTCGCGTAGGCACTGAGGGAGGTGCCGACTCTCTGCGCGAGAGCGCGGAGCTCGATCGCGAGCGCGTAGCTCTCTGGGCTGACACTGGTGGGGTCAACGTCCTTCTGAAAGATCATTGTGCGCGCGCCGCGCGGCTGCGGCAGCCACTCGCCCTCGGAGAGATCGATCTCCGCCCCGTCTTGGTTCGCCATCTGCTCCCTCACCCCTCGTTGAGTCGCACCGTTGCAGGAAGCCCGCAACGGTGTGCGTGTGCCGCAACACGCTTCCATTCGCAAGGATCGAAACGGCAGACCGCCTGCGAATCACCGGAGGGAAAACTCTATGCCGCGACACCAGCCGCCCAAGCAGCCCCTGGTCCGCACCGCAATTGGAGTGGGGGCTATTGGGACGGCAAGCGTAGCCGCGCTGGCTGGGGCGCCGTGGTGGGCGATACTCGCAGGTGAGGCCGTGGCCGCCTCGTTGGGGGCTCTTCATGCGGTGTTTCCGCAGGAATCGGCAGACCGGTTGGAGTGGTGGCGGCTGCGGTGGTCGCACACGTCCGAGGCGCACGAATCCCGATGCGATGCCGTCCCTGGAGAAGCCGTCCCACGCTTCGGGCGTCCTGGCCTCCGGAGGTACGAGCCGGTGGCCAGGCGCGGCGGAGGCAAGGTCGAATGAGGTGGCTCCTTACACCCAGGCGCCGACCAATGTCGGCTCGGGCCGGAGCTTGATCCCGGTTGCGATCTCGACCTGAGCCGAGAGTTCGGTGAGGGCCTGGGTGAAGCCCGCTGCGGTCGCTCCGTCGTGGGCGGTGAGGGTGAGGGTGCGGCGTTCCGAGCATCGGACGCCGTCGGTGATCTTCTGGCCAGGTCGGTAGCCGACGTGTTCGAGGAGCCATCCGGCGCTGGCCCGCAGCTGGCCGTCGCTGTCGGTGCGGACGGGGCAGCCCGCCGCCGACCAGCGGGCGGCCTGGGTGGCGGTGACGAGCGGGTTGAGGAACACGGAGCCGGCCTGGCGGGCGTCGGGGCCGTGGAGGTCGAGGAGGAGGCCGCGGCGGTGCCGGTTGGCGAGGACGGCGGCGGTGACCTCGCTGACCGGCAGCCTGGCCCCGGGCTGGACGCCGAGTTCCTCGGCGAGCGGCTGGTAGGAGATGGGCGCGGCCGGGGAGCGGGTCAGGCGGAAGGTGACGGTGAGGATGGTCCAGCGGCCTGGGTCGTGTTTGAAGCGGCTGTCGCGGTGGTGGAGTTGGCACGCCTGGGCGGGCAGGGTCCGCAGCCGGCCCATGTCCCAGTCCCAGGCGGTCAGGTGGTCCAGAGTGTCGCCGACCTGCTGGCCGTAGGCACCGGCGTTCTGGACCGGGGCGGCACCAACGGTGCCGGGTATGCCTGCCATGCACTCGATCCCGGACAGGTGTTCGGCGGCGGCCCAGGCGGTGAGGTCGATGAGCGGGTGGCCGGCCAGCACGGTCACCAGGACCGTGTTGTCGTCCTGCCGCTTCGCGGTGATGCCCCGGGTGTTCATAACGGCGACGGTGCCCGTGTGCCCGGTGTCGGACGCGATGACGTTGCTCCCGTGGCCCAGGGTGAGGGGGCTGCCCTCCTCCCGGCGGCCGACGGTGTGCACCAGCTCTCCTGCCAGTCGTCGGGGTCGGAGACGTACAGCGGCGCGTCGAACGGGCCGCCGAGCCGCAGGGTGGTGAGGGAAGCGAGCGTGAGGTGGGGCACGGGGCCTCCTACGGTTCGTCGGTGATCGCCTTCAGGGCGAGGGCTCGCAGCGGGGCCAGGCGGGTGCGGTTGTCCTGGTGGTGGTAGACGGCGTTGGTGCAGATGGCCAGGTACCGGCCGGTGACCGGGGACAGGTAGAGGCTCGTGCCGGTGAAGCCGTGGTGGTAGGCCACCCGGCCTTCGTCGGCGAGGATCCAGGCCAGGCCCCGGTCGAGGCCGGGTTTGATCCCGGCGAGCGGCTGGAGGCTGTCGGCCAGCCAGCGGCCCAGGTCGCCACCGTTCGCGTACGAGGACAGCAGCGCGGTGGCGAAGGTGGCGAGGTCGGCCGGGGTGGTGAACACTCCGGCGTGGCCGGCGACTCCGCCGAGCGGGGCGGCGTTGTCGTCGTGCGGCAGGCCCCAGAGGCGGGGACCGCCCGGCAGCCGTTGCTCGGTCGGCGCGACCCGCGCGGAGCGGGTGAGGGGACCGTAGGCGGTGGCGGTCATTCCGAGGCTCTGCCACAGGTCGGCCGCCAGCTCGTCCAGACGGCGGTCCCGGGTGTGGGCGAGGACCAGGCCGAGGAGGATGAAACCGCGGTTGATGTACCGGTGACCGGCTCCGGGCTCGACGATCAGGTCCTCGCCGCAGATCAGTTCGGCCAGTGGCTCGCTGCGGCCCCGGTACCGGTCGAGGCGGGTGTCGGCGCGCAGGCCGGAGGTGTGGGAGAGGATCTGGCGAACCGTGACCCGGCCGCCGGGTGCCTCGGCCGGGACGTCGGGCAGCAGCTCGCGGACCGGGGTGTCCAGGGTGAAGGACTCGTTGAGGGAGGTGCCGACCAGCGGCCAGGTGGCCAGCACCTTCGTCAGCGACGCTACGTCGTACACCGTGTCCGGCCCCGGCCGGGCATCGCCGCACTCGGGGGCGACGATGCCGGAGGCCAGGAAACCAGGCTCGGCGTCGAAGGCGCCGTGGGTGATGACGCCGCCGGGGACGGTGCCGTCGGCGGTCATCAGGTCCAGGCACGCGCGCAGGTCTGCGAGTGCGTTCGGGCTCCACGGCGCGGTGAGGGTCACGGCTACTCCTGGTTGATCGTCAGGTCGGCACCGAGCGCCGCCAACTTCGGCAGCAGGCTGCCGTATCCGCGCCGCAGGTGGTACATCCCTCGGATCGTAGAGGTGCCCTCGGCCGCCAGGGCGGCGACCACGAGGGCGGTCGCCGCTCGGATGTCCTCGCCGGCCACGTCGGCGGCGGCGAGCGCGGACCGGCCCCGGACGGTGATCATCGAGCCGCTTGCGTTGACGGTGGCGCCGAACGCGGTGAGGGCGGACACGTGGGTGTCGCGCCGGGTGTAGATCCGCTCCTCGATCCGGGAGGCACCCTCGGCCTGGGGGAGGAAGGCGGTCAGCTGGGGCTGCACGTCGGTCGGGAAGCCGGGGTGCGGGCCGGTGGCCATCTGCACCGGCCTCGGGCCGGCCGGGGTGCTGACGGTGGTCCCGCCGTCCACCGGGTCGAGTCGGATGCCGGCGTCGGCGAACACCGACACCAGGCCGTCCGGGAAGGCGGCGGAGGGGAAGCCATCCAGGTGTACGGTGCCGCCGGTGATGGCGGCGGCCAGGGCCAGTGTCGCGGCCTCCAGCCGGTCCGGAGGGACGGTGAACACCCCGCCCCGGATGCGGTCGGTGCCGGTGATGTTGAGGGTGTTCCTGCCCCGCCACTCGATGCCGACGCCGGCCTGGGAGAGCAGGGCGGCGGTGTGGGTGACCTCGGGTTCGACGCTGGGGTTGAGGATCGCCGAGGTCCCGGGGGTGCGGGCGGCCAGAAGCATCGCCGTGACCGTCGCCCCGAGGCTCGGGCCCCAGGCACGGGTCTCGGTGTCGGTGACGAACGGCAGCCGCTTGCCGGTGAAGCGGGCCCGTACCCGGCCCCGGTCCACCTCCACCTCGGCCCCGGCAGCCGCCATCGCGGCCAGGTGCCGGTCGATGTACCGCGCGCAGAAGGCGTCTCCACCGGGCAGCGGGAAGGTGGCCTTCCCCGCGCGGGCCAGCAGGGCGCCGGCCATCACGGCGGTGGTGCGGATGCGCCTGCCGAGGTCGTCCGGGACGACGGGGAAGTAGGAGTCGGCCGGGCGCGTGGTGAACTCGGAGCCGACCACGGCGGTGCGGGTGCCGGTGCGGTGCAGGATGTCGGCGACCACGCCGGTGTCGAGGATCTCGGGGGCGCCGACGAGGGTCAGCGGGTCGTCGGCCAGGATCGCGGCGGCGTACAGGTGCAGGGCGATGTTCTTGCTGCCCTGCACGGTGGCCGTGCCGGTCAGGGGCCGGCCGCCGGTGATGTACACGGCGCGCTCGTCGGTCGTCGCGGGGGTGTCGGTGGTGGGCATGGCTACCTTCCCTGGCTTCCGGCGGGGAAGAAGCCCCCGACCTGGGTCTTGGGGTAGAGCAGGGTGTGCGCGCCGATCAGCGTGGCGGGTTGCAGGACCGTGCCCGCAGGGACGATCACGCCGTCACCGACCACGGCGCCGAACTTGGTCTGGCCGGTGGCGATCCGGTGGCCGTCGAGGTGGGCGCACACCTCCTCGGTGGCCGGCTCGGTGACCGGGCCGGTGGTCACCCGAAGGCCGGTGGTGGACACGAACGCGCCGATGTTGACGTCCAGGCCGAGCACGGAGTCGCCGACGAAGCTGGTGTGCTTCATGAAGACCCCGCCGGTCAGCAGCGAGCGGGTGACCTCGGCGCCGAAACCGATCCGGCAGCCGGGGCCGATGACCGTGTTGTCGCGCACGCGGGCGCCAGCTTCGATGACTGCGCCGGGGCAGACCAGGGCGGGGCCGGTGACGAACGCGCCCTCGGCGATGACGGCCCCGGCCGCCACGACCACGTTGCCCCGGACCGTCGCGCCGGGCTCGACGGTTCCGGCGGGCTCCGGGAGCGCGATGCCGAGGTGTCCGGCCAGCAGGTCGACCATGGCCTTCTTGAGGCCGAACACGGTCGGGCAGCAGTTCAGCAGGTGCAGGACCACCGGGTCGGTGACCTGTTCGGTGTCGATGTAGTACGCGGGCGTGGTGCGGTAGTCGATGCGCTCCAGCTCGGTGTCGATCCGGGGCGCGTCGGTCAGCCGGTGCATGGCCGGTTCTCCTCTCGGGCGAGGGAGGGGAAGACGTGCGGGGGTTGTGGTGACGACCTCTGGGCCTACGAGACGGACAGGTCCGGGGCGGTGGCCGCTACCTGGGGGCGGGCCTCGGCCTAGTGGTCGACCGCGTGGCCGAGCAGCACGAGCACGGGCAGGTGCAGGGTGGCCCATGACACGGTCAGGAAGGTGCCGAGACGGTCCCGGTCCGGTGCGGCGTGCCGGGGTCCGCTGGACTGCATGGCGGTGCTGTGCGTTGGCACGGGAGGGCCTTCGGCAGCAGAGGGAGGGGTGGACGTTCCCCAGTGAACTGCCGGGCGGGATGCCGGATCCGTAGCCGGGCTACGGGCCGTAGTCCGGCTACGGGTCAGATGATCTGCACGCCCGCGCGGGCGGCGAACTCCCGGACGCCGGGAAGCTTGCGGTCGTGCCGTAGCAGGCCTGTTGCGAGGTCGCGCACGGCGCCCCTGCGGACCTCTTGCGGAGCGGCCTCCTCGGCGGCGAGCAGGGCCCGGTAGCACTGCTCGGGCTTGCCCCACTGGTCGAACGCGCGGGCCACGTCGGTGAAGAATCGAGCCTGCCGCTCGGCAGTCGGCAGCGCGGCGGGGTCGATGGTGGCGGCCATTTCGATGGCGCGGCCGGCGTCGCCGAGCTCGTAGTTCATCGACAGCTCGTGCAGGGCGACGCCCTGGACGCCGTCCAGCAGGCCGGAGGACCGGCTCCCTGCGGCGGCGCTGTCGGCGGCCTCCCGGATCAGGGCGTGTGCGTAGGAACGGTCGCCGGACTTCGCAGCGGTGTAGGCGGCGGTGGCGTACAGGTCTCCGCGGGTGGCCAGCCGGGCGGTCTCGGAGACGGAAGCATCGGCGAGGAGGTCTTCGGCCGCGACCACCACGATGTCGGTGGCGCGAGCCAGGCTGCCCTGGCGGCGCCAGGAACTGGAGACCATACGCTGGGCCTCCGCAATGATCAGTGGGTCCCCACCTAGCCGGGCGGCGGTCAGCGCGCGGTCCGCGGTGATCGCCACCAGGTTGTTGGTGCCGACCTTGATGCACAGCCGGACGGCGATGTTGTAGAGCCGGGCGACGTTGCGGGCACGCTCCTCCGCCGAGCCGACCATTTCGGCGGTGGCGATCCGACCAGGCAGGGCGCGGGCCAGGAGGTCGTACTGGGCAGCCTTGAACTCCCGGCGTGACATGACCAGTGAAGTGGCGACCGTCGCCTGGGACGGCTCGCGGCGGGGAGACGGGATCCGGCCGGCCCCGTACAGGAGAAGGTCTTCCAGATCGGCCAGCGAGGCCTTCTCCTCGGCGTGCGCGGCCTGCTGGCCGACGGCCAGGGCGAAGAGGGCGGCAGCCGCCAGGGTCAGGAACGGGCGGCGTCGCACATCGTCCTCCTCGGCAGCGGAAGTGCTCGTCAGCGTAACGGAGGCAGGCTTTCGAGGACGGAACCTCGCTCGCTCGGCGGCCGGCTGCGGTAACGCGATCAGCTGCGCGAGGTCGACACCCAGGACCTCGGCGAAGCGTTGCAGGAGCGTCAAGTCCTTGACCTGCTGCATGTCCCGCTCGACCAGGGACATCCAGTCCTCGCTGCGGCAGACCTCAGCGGCCAGCCGGAGCTGGGTCCACCCCAGAACCGACCGGCGGAGCGAGATGAATGCACCGAATGTCCTGCTGTCCCCCACCGCAGACCCCCGCGGATCGTACCCAACCGGCTACAGGCCGCTACGGTACCCAGCTGCGAGGGCCTTGTGCAGGGGAATCCCATGTGCGGGCCTCCTGCCCGATCCTCCAGACCGCTGGGATCAGTGAACGACGAAGGCCCGGACCGCTGAGCGGTCCGGTCCTTCTGCCGGCGGAGGATACGAGATCCGAACTCGTGAGGGGTTGCCCCCAACACGCTTTCCAATTCTCCCGAACGCCGTCCGCCGGGGTTCACACCCGTCCTGACCTGCGGCGGAGCGAACCGCTGGGCGGCAGCTGAACCCGGCTGGACCGGGGTGAATGAGACCAAAACTGAGACCACCGCCAGGCAACTGCCGCCCCTGGGACAACCCGTGTTGGAAGTCGAGAGGCGGCCGCGAATCCATACACTCAAGGACGGCTCGCACAGCGAGACGGGGTCGCTGACCGGGCCAGCCAGGTGGGGCTGCTCAGAACACGCTGACCGTACCGACCAGGAACCGGTGGTCGGCACCCATCCCCTCGATGTCGGTCACGATGTGTCGTCGACCCTTCGGACTGTCGCCGGGGGACCGAGACCGACTCAGGAGAGGAGTCCGGCAAGGGAGGTCCCTGCTTGACCACGTTGATCAAAAACAAGTGGTCCAGCAGAGACGGGCCCATGCCCTGTCCTGGATGTCCCCGTATCCCTCAGTGTCTTCCCAGCTCAGAGTACCCACGGAGGCATCAGGGACACCTTGCGACATGCCGATCCGACAGCCTCGGCAACGCAGCTGACGTACCACTGCAGCGGGCCGGACGGCCTGAGCCGTCAATCAACCACCAACGAGCTACGCCTGCCCACGTCGTGTCAGCCCAAGCGCTAGACGGTAGAGATCTGGAACTCGATAGCGCCGCACGTCATCATGAGTTCCCTCATGGATGGCGAGTAGTCCAACTTCCAATGCGAGATCGATTCGACTGAGCGCCGTCTCATCGTTCGCGGCGATGTCTGCCGCATCAATCGGGGTTCGACGCAAGCTGCGCAGCGTCTCAACGAGGCTTTCGAGTTCGGGGAATTCCTCTTGCAGAGCCTGCAGCGCCTCTTCGCTGATCTTGTCCAAGCTAGGCACGAGTGCACGAGGGCGCATGATGCTGCGGTCGTAGCTGCTGCGCGCCTCTTCACGTCGCTCCCACTGGACGGATTCGTGGAAGAGTTGAGAAAGGGATCGGGGACCGTGATCGCCCTGCCCGTCAGCCAGACGATTCCAGACCCAGTTGCGCGTGAAGGCGGTCTTGCCGCCCTTCATGCGCTCTCCGACGAGGAGATTCCAGGCCCGCCTAACTTCCTCATCCCCCCAGTCGTCCACCTTCTCTCCCGCTCGAATTTCCTCAAGCATTTGCCGAAAGGCAGCGCTCCTCGCGGCCTGCTTGAGGACCGTTTTGAAGTAGTCGTTCTGGTCGCGCCACATGAGCTGAACGGAACGGCCATAGAGATGACTCTTGTTCTCGAAACGCAGATCCTGCCAGATGTCAAAGCGCAACATGACCTTGAACGGAAGCCGTGGCATTTGGCCCTCAGTCTCGGTCAAGTAGGTCATGAGCCCAGACACGGCACGCGTCCGCCTCTTGCGGCTCTCCGCGTCATTTCCGAAGCCAGTGTCAAGACCATCGAAGAGCAGCATGTGCTTTCGAGTGACTCGCTCATTGATGTCTCTGAGCCATCGAGAGGCAAGGACCCCGGCCATTTGAGCTTGGGTCATTTGGACCACAATGTCGAGCGTGGAGAGCTCGTCGTAAACACTGCCGAGCAGGTCAGCAGTGAGCCCCAACCTTTCGGGAGGGCTTACGCGCTGCTCCTCGGGCAGTGCGAAATGGGCGGCCAGTGCTGTATAGCAGGGCCAGAATGTGGTCCATGCCGGCTTGCCAGCGAAAGATTCCTCGATGTTTGCCAATGCTTCTGCACCGAGACTCCACTTGAGGTTCCGCCTGAAGGCGTGCGGAGAGAATACGGGGATTGGCTCCTCCCCCTCCGCATGCTTCTCCATCAGCCAGCGAAAGACAGCAGTTTTCCCAGTGCCCTTCCTGCCCACGACAAGCGGGAATTTGGAATCCATTGCTTGCTGGACTACTCGCGTGTGAACGAAATCAGAAAGAAGGCTCTCCTGATTCTCTGCGGTTCCCGTCGAAAAGTCGAGTTCCGTGAGGACATCCTGCTTGTGCTGCCTTCCTGAAACCGACAACATTTCCGCTTGAGGCAATAGCAGTTCCATCCAGTCCGCAACTGGCTTGTACGCATCCAGGCTTCCCCCGCTGGCGGGGACCTTGTCGCGGAAGGCCGTCTCAGGCGAGTAGCCAATGACATGAGTGATTTCGTCTGCTCGCAGTGCATCGAAGTCCGCCGGCCGGCGTGTTTGTGCATCCGCAATCCACTCATCAATCCAGCCGATCGCTCGATCTCGCACTGTTTCGGCCGAGGGCCCTGGAGGCACGGGAGAAACCAGGAACCTGGGTTCCGGCGTGAGACGCAAGTCGGATGTCGACCTTCGGGCCTTGGCCGACAGCAATGACCTCACCAGGAGTTCAGTGCCCCTCTGAGCCTGGGGGTGAGGGAAGAAGCAGATCACTGCAAGATCCGAAACATCGAACAGTAGTGGGGCTGCGACAGGGGAGATGCCGGTGCGCGAATCGAGAAGAATCAACTCCGGGGCGAGTGATGACGACTTCGCCAGATCAAGGAGCTGGTGCAGCGGGTTGTCTGATTCCCTGTACCAAATCTCCGGATCGAGAAGCCGCAAGCGCTCCGCGTAATCACTTCCAAGTCGGCCAGCGGGAAGGCAGTAGAGTTCCTGCCCTTCGCTGACGCGTTGTACGTGGTCCCGAATCTCGACTTCTTCCCCTCGCTCGATGGAGAGGAGAAGCGAAAGTACTCCCTGGTCTTCCCCTGGCTCTTCACAGCCAAGGAGCGTGGAAAGTCCGGGGGCTTCCAGGTCCATGTCTACGCACAGAATGCTCCGACCGCGCTCAGCCAAGATGCGCGCTACTGATGCGAGCGCAGTGGTTCGCCCTACACCGCCCTTCAGAGAATAGAAGGTGACGACTGCCGGGAGGGAGATGTCCTGGTCGAGATCAGTTGCAAACGTCAGCTCTTCGTCGCTGTGGGGGCCGGAGAGAATTTCTGGCCAAAGCGGAAGTTGTTCAACATGCTCGTTAAATGGTGGACCGTACCACACTTCTTCGCTCGGCGAGATCAATTCGGCGAGAGAGATCTTGTCTTTGGCGCCAGCAAGTACGAGTTTCTGTCGCTCAACCTCTGTCAATTCTTCCAGCTCCGCGTGAACTACACGGACGAGAAAAGTCCCGCGGCCATCTGCAGCGATGTGAACTCGCGGCTCGACCATGCCTGAACTCTCTAGATTTTCGACGATCTTCCGGCGAATAGATTGAATCTTCTCATTGTCGCCGCTCATCGCCGCACTCCTCTATTTCCAGGCCGAGCATACCTAATTCTGAGAGTCACCATTGACGCGAGTTCTTGCGCCCCGTGCAGCAGATCTTCAGCCGAGCTTCCTTCTGGCAGCGCTGCATCGTACCTAAGACTCGTCGTCCAGAGATCCAGAAACTCCCGCTTGTGGCCGGAGAGATCTCGGCTGCGCAGGCCGGCCGCATCCCAAAGGCCCCGCAGGTTATGGCCCTCTGCCCCCGAGCGAGGGAAGGACTTGCCACTCTTCTGGAGTAAAGCCTTGAGTTTGCACTCAACCACGTACCCCGCTAGATAGACAGCGCCGCACATGAGTCCGTGGTCGCGCAGAAGCTTCGACTCTCGCTGTCTCGCGCGCGCTGCATCATCAAGCAAGTCTGGCCCCCTACTGTGATCTTGGCAGTCTATCCCTCACACAACCTCGATCAGACCGGTTGCGCAGGAGAGATATCACTTGCGGGTCGTGCGGCAGCATCGCCAGCATGAGCACGGCGATCCGACCCGCAGACCGTGACCAGAACGGGGACCGGATTGTAGGAGGCGCTGGGCCGGCGACGTGGAGACACCCGGGAAGCCACCCCGTCAGACGATCAAGACCGCAGACTCTCGCGCTCGACCGGCGCGAGTGCTCACAGAGCGCGTGGCGTCAAGGGTGACGGGCGACCGGACCGCCGTCACGTCATGAGCAAGGTCAGCGAAGCGAAAGTCATCGAGAAGGTCCGCGATCTATCGGCACGACTGCGGACGCAAGCAGGGCTACTACCATGCATCCTTCGGAACGAGGAGACGGCCAACACAAGGTCCCGCGCCGGCCGCCGCGTCATCGGCTGCCCGACGAACTTGATCCGCCTTCAGGAGCTGCACCGCGAGGAGTGGGAGAGGAAACGCACCTGTGCTGGTCCCAAGTGGCGCGAGAGCCACCTAACCCTTTGGTGGGTCGCTGATGCCAAGCACCGACTACGACACCTGGAAGCGCCTCCTGGAGGGCGCCAAGGTTTGGGACGGCCGGTTGGCATGACACGCGGCACACCGCGGCTGTTCGTTGACCTCGAGCGGAACGTCCTACGCCGGGTTGCCCTGCGGCGTGTGCGTGTCGCCCTCTGGTCGGAGGGCGCAGGCGACCAGCTGACATCGCTGACCATGAGCGCTCAGCACGAGCTGTGCTGGCGCTCACTGCTCGTAGGACCAGGCTTGGCCTGTCTGCCGGTACTGCTCGACGGGGATGGGCTCGACGCCGGCGGCCATGCGTGCGGTGTAGAGCAGGCCGTCGAGGTGATCGATCTCGTGGTGGATCAGGCGGGCGAGTCCGCGTTCGTAGGTGGTGGTGGCCACCTGGCCGTCCAGGGTGGTGGTCTCCACGGTGATCTGCAGCGGCCGGGGAACCAAGCCGCGAACGTCGAAGAACGACAGGCAGCCCTCGAACTGCTCGTCCGCCTCGTCGGCGTGGTCGGTGATCCGCAGGTTCAGCAGGACGATCGGCGGGCTGTCAGGGTCGGCGGGCTGGACGATGGCGGCGGCCCGGCCGATCCCGATCTGCGGTGCCGCGATACCCATGCCCTTGGCGAAGGGATGGACCTGGCCGATGCGCTCCATCGCGGTGAACAGCTTCTCGACGACCTGCTCGGCGGCCTCGCGCTCGGTGGGCAGGTCGAACGGGCGGGCGGGCTCGGCGAGGATGGGCGCGCCCTCCTGGACGACGCCGAGGTCACGCATCTGCTCGCTGGGCCGCACCTGGATCACCTGAACTCCCCTTGGATCGTGTCGCGTTCGGGTCGGGCCCGGAATCGCCATTCGAGACGGTACCGGGCGTGGAGGTCCGGTGTGGAGGTGCTCCAGGAGAAGACGCGCATGTCGCCCTCCTCGCGCCGGATCGGGGCGGTTCGAAGCGGTGCCGCTTCGGCGGTCATGGACGTCTCCATGCCCCACACGGCCGGGTTGAGGTCGGCGGGGAAGGCGAGTTCGACTTCGAGGTGTTCGGTGGGCAGGCGGACCGCGCGCTGGAACCAGCGGCCCCACTTCTCCTCGCCTACCGAGTAGGCGTACTCGATCCAGACCTCCTCGCCCGGGTAGAGCGGGAAGCGGCCGTGCTCGTTCTCGAAGAGCAGCCATATCTCCTTGAACGCGTCGCGGTCGTGCTTGGCCTGCCAGCGCATCGCTTCCCCGCGGCAGGTAGCGGTGAGCGCGAGTTCTTCCCAGGTCAACGGGTGTTGGCGGTAGTGGGCGTTGGAACGTTCGGGCTCGCCGGGGTAGCGGTCGACGCTGATGCGGATCAGGTAGCGGGTGATCGGCTCGCTGCCGGTGTTCCGCAACAGGCGACGCATCGTGAGCCGGTAGTGGGTGCCGTCGTAGTCCAGGCGGGCTCCGTCGTGGGCCACGACGATCGCCGAGCCCGTCGCGTACGGCTGCTCGGGCCGCCGCGGTGCCGGTGGGGACGGGGACGGCGCCGTGCGGGACTTGGCGGCCTCGTACTCCAGCCAGCGCTTCCAGATGGCCTTGCCCGCGTTGAGGATCTCCTCGGCCCGGCGGGCGAAGTCCTCGGTCGGCTTGTGCCGGCCGGACTCCATGTGGCTCACGTACGACGGGTCGAAGCCCATCTGGCGGGCCAGTTCCCGCTTGGGCAGCCCCCGGACCTCACGCCAGTAGGAGACCTCCGCCGCGAAGGCCTCCGCGGCCTGCTCGACCGTCGGGGCATCGCCTCGCGCGTCCATCAGTGCCCCCGCCCTGGCTGCTGGATGAGATGAATGAACCGTGAGTGATCTGGATTCATCATTCTGTCACGGCCCCGGTCGCCAGTTTCCTTCTTTTACCGGCCCGGGTCGACCCCCGGCCCAGAGAGGGAGGGCCCAAGCGATGCGCCTGCTTTACCTGCTCAACGTCTCCAACTCCAGCCAGCTGACCGCCGATTCCGGCTACACCTTCGCCGACATGCTGACCCCGGCCCTGGTCGATGCCGGGATCGAGGTCACGTTGGCCTCTCCCGTCCCGGCCGGCGACGACCGCGTGCAGTTCGTGCGGACCGCCTCGCCGTCGACCAAGTACCGGGCCCGCTTCAACCCGGGCGTGGGCGCCCTGGTGCGGCTGTTCCGCCGCCACCGGCCCGACGTGGTGGTGGCCAACCAGATCGAGGCCGCTCCTGCCATTCGCGCGGCGCTCCTGGAAGCCCGAGTGGACGCGCTGATCGCTGGCTACTGCCACTACCTGCCGTTCTCCTTCACCGACACCGGGCAGCTGGCGCTGGACCCCGCGATGGACGACGGCGGGCTCGGCCGCAGCGTGCTCCTGGCCTTCTCCGCCGGCCTCGCCGTCTGTGACCGCGTCCTGGTCCACTCCGGCACGGCCGCCTCGTGGACCGCCGCCGTCGCCACCCGCACCGGTGTCGAACTCGCCGAGAAGCTGCACGTGGTCCCCGCCCCCAGGGACGTGCGCCTGGTGCGGGAGCCGGCCGACTTCACCGCCCCCGCGGGCGCCGCTGTCGGCATCTACAACCACCGCCTGTACGCCCACTACGGCACCTCGCGCTTCACCCGGCTCGCCCGCCACCTCGTCGCCAAAGCCCCGGTACGGCTCACCGTGATGGACCTGTTCGGCACCCGCAGCGCCGAGCGCGTCCGCCTGGATCCCAGCCCTGAGCGGAACCTGGAGGAACTCGCCGCCGTGGACGGCGTCGACATCGCAACCGACTGCGGGGACCGCATCCGCTACCGCAACCTGCTCGCCGGAGCCCACTTCGGCATCGCGCCCTTCCGGCCCGGCTGCCCCTGGTCCATGTCGGTCGTCGACTGCCAGGCGATGGGCCTGCCCGTGATCGGCCCGCGCACCGGCTGGCTGGCCGAGCACCTCGACCCCGAGCTGCTCTTCGACGACGACGACCAGGCGGTCCGGATTGCCGAACGCCTCGCCACCGACCCTGAGTTCTACCTGCTGCAGGCCGAGCGCGCGTACGTCTCCACCACCGACCTCACGCCCGACGCGGTTGCCGCCCGCTACCTGGAGGCGATCAAGTGACCGGCTTCGACGCGGTCCAGCTCTCCTACGACGAGCCGCTGGCCGACTCCCTGCACACCCGCCTGGCCCGAGTACTGGGCGGCAGCGTCAAGCGCCTGCACGGGGTGCGCGGGATGCGCCGCGCCTACCGCCTCACCGCCGAGCTGGTCGACACCGACCAGTTCTTCCTCGCCGACGGCGACTTCGCGATCGACCCCGAGTTCCTCACCAGCTCGGTGGAGCCGCTGGCCGCGGGGGTGTCGATGCGGGTCTGGCGGGCCGTGAACCCGGTCAACGGCCTGACCTACGGCTACGGCGGACTCAAGCTCATCCGCACCAGCGCGCTGCGGGAGATGGGCCAGGCCGTCGACGTGCTCGCCGCGCTGCCCGGCCGGGTCGAGTTCAGCCGGCACACGGCCGGGATCACGCTCTTCAACCAGACCCCGTTTCACGCCTGGAAGGCGGGCTTCCGCGAGTGCGCGATGCTCGCGCGCGGCAGCGAGTACGGCATGACCGATGCCTCCGCCCAGGAGCGCATCGACGCCTGGAAGGCCGGCAAGGACGGCGACTTCGCCGACTACGCGTCCGCCGGCGCCCGCGACGGGATCGAGTTCGCCCATGCCGCGGCCCGCGACCCCGAGCGCTTCGAGGCGCTCAACGACCCGTCGTGGCTGCACCGGCACTTCATCACGCTGCACGGCGAACAGGCGGTCGCCGGATGAGCAACCGCCCCGGCCCGCTGGTCCTGATCGAGCCGAACGCCCACCGAGGCGGCGGGCACCACCAGCGCACACTGACCGCCCTCGCCGCCGCCCGCCCGGGCGCCGTGGTCATCACCCCGGAGGGGATCGCCGACGGGCCCGGTGCGCTGCTGCGATCCGGGGCCTGCATCACCGCCGGACCGGTGGGTACGGCGGCGAAGGTTCTGTTGGCCGGAGCGCGAGCCGCAGCATGCGTGGCGACCGCTGGAAAGCGGGCCTTCGGCTCGCGACGATGGCCGGTAGCGCTGCGTCGCCTGCCGCACCAGGTCACTCTGCTTGCCCGGTGCCTGACCGAGGCAGCCTGCCTTCGTACCGCCCGGCGCCTCGTACCGCAGCCGGCCGCCGTGGTGATCCTCAGCGCGAGCGAGGCCCTGCACGGCACTGCGGCCCTCCTCGGCGGCACCCCGCACCTGCGGTTCATCCACGAACTGGTCACCAGCGAAGACCTCCCCACCCGGCTACTGGGCCGACTCGCCCGCCGAGGCGCGGAACGAGTGGTCACGCTCTACCCGACCAGCTCCGTCCGCAACCAGCTCCAGGGGGCGTTCCCGCGCCTCCGCGGCCAGGTGCGACCGTTCGCGGTCGACGACGGCC
Organism: Kitasatospora sp. NPDC092286; assembly: GCF_044755565.1. Taxonomy (NCBI): domain Bacteria; kingdom Bacillati; phylum Actinomycetota; class Actinomycetes; order Kitasatosporales; family Streptomycetaceae; genus Kitasatospora; species Kitasatospora sp. NPDC092286. The sequence continues at coordinate 123,328 of NZ_JBIVRD010000027.1, forward strand.
GACGCCTGACCGATGCCGAGCGCGACGGCGCGCGCGCCGCCTTCACCATCCCGACCGACGCGACGGCGGTCTGCCTGGTCGGCGGCTGGTGGCCCTACAAGGACATCACCACCATCGACGCCGCCCTCGCGCACCTCACCAAGCCCCTGCACGTCCTGGTGTGCGGCAGCCCGCTGGACGAGAACGTGCTCGCCCGCTGGCACCAACTGCCGCAAGTGACGCTCCACACCGTGCCCGGCCCGGTCGAAGACCAAGTACTGCGGCTGGTGTACGCCGCGGCCGACGCCGCGCTCGTCGCCCGCAAACCCGGGGTGGGCAAGGAATCCGGCCTGGTCATGGACACCGCCCGGCTCGGCGTCCCGCTGATCGTCTCCGACCACGACCCGGACCTGACCGAACGGCTCGGCGGCCAGCCCTGGGCCCGGCTCTACCCGGCCGGTGACCCGGACGCCTTGGCCGACGCCCTGGACCGGCTCTCCTGCGAGCCGCCCAGGCGGCCGGGGCCGCAGGCACCGCGGGCGCTGGACATGCACCCGGCGGCCGAGCAGGCCGCCTTCCTCACCGACCTCTACACCAGCCTGACCAAGGAGCGCCGATGACGCCCGCACCCGCCGCCCTGGTCGCGGTGATCGGACCGGTCGAGCCGGCCCTGCTGACCGCCTGGACTGCCCACTACCGCCGGCTCGGCATCGAGTCCTTCCACCTGGCCTTCCACTTCCCCGACCACGTACCCGACGCCTGGCGCCGCCAACTGCTGGCCACCGCCCGGGAACTCGACCTGCCCACAGGACAGGTCAGTACCGGTCCGTGGCACGAGCACACCAACACCGAACTGCGCGACGCGCTGCGCGAGCAGGCCGGGCCGGGCTGGCACCTGCTCGCCGACTCGGACGAGTTCCACGCCTACCCGGCTTCGCTCGGCGAGGTCACCACGGCGGCCGAGGAGAACGGCCGGGCGGTGGTCGGCGGGCTGATGCTCGACCGGGTCACCTCCGACGGCCGCCTCGCCCTCTGGCGCCCCGAGATCGGGCTCGACCGCGCCTTCCCGCTCGGCGGACACCTCACCCACCACCTCCTACGCGGAGACCCCCGAAAGATCGTCCTCGCACTCTCGGACGTCGCCGTCGCCTCCGGGAACCACCGAGCCCCCGGCCGCAAACCCGACCCCCACGCGCTCGCGTGCGTCCATCACTTCAAGTGGCGCTCGGGCGTTCTGGGCGACCTGCGGCGCCGTGTCGAGAGCTTCACCTCCGGGGCCTGGACCGAGCAGAGCCCCGCCGTCCGCAGCGAGGCATCCCGTCTCCTGCGGCACGTCGACCGCCACCACGGGCGCATCGACGTCTCCGACCCCCGCCTCGGCTTCCGCCACGTCACCCTCGACCGGCTGCCTGACGGCTGGGCCGCCGAAGCCGCCCGGATCGCCACCACCTGGCGCCCGCCCCGTCAGGACCGGCCCGGCTCCACGATCTCCTCGCCCTCTCCGTGAGGAGCCTCGAAGCGGGCGAAGAAGTCGTCTAGCGCCTCCGGCGTCACGATCAGCGAGTTCGCGTCCCCCCGCTGGTTGCGCTCGGCCAGCCTGCGAAGCAGCTCGTCGCGCTCCACCGGGAAGTACAGCAGCCGCCACCGCCCGCCGGCCGACTCCACCAGCTCCTTGATCGCGTCACGGTCCTTGCGCGGCCACAACCCCTGGTCCCACACCACGTCCCGGCCCGCGGCGATCAGCTCGGCCAGCCGATCGTGCAGCTCGGCGACGACCGGAGCCTCCTTCTCGAAGTAGGTGTCCTCCGGGTAGTCGACGCCGTACCGGCCGTGCCGCTCGTGGACGACCTCGTCCACCGACAGCCGCACCGCCCCGCGCGGCTCCAGCTCTCGCTGGGCATAGGTGGTCTTCCCCGAACCGGTGAGCCCCACCAGCAGGTACACGACGGGACCGCTCTCACTCACTGCCAACTCTCCTCACCACCAACGGCGTTCACCGGCCAGTCTGCCACCGCTGGCCCGCCCGCGAGCCCGATTGGCCTGCCACCGCCCGAAGGAGCCGCTCCGTGTCCGCCGCCCTCCTCGCCCGCGCGCTGCGGGCCTACGTCCGCCACGCACCGACAACCGTGGGCAAGGCGCAGCTCGTCGGCCGCTTCCTCGACGAGCACCTGCGAACCCACCCGGTCCACACCACCGTCCGGCTTATCTCCGGCGACCTGGTGACCGTCGCCACCAGCGACGTCATCCAGCGCTACCAGTACCTCTTCGGCGAGTGGGAGCCGAACCTGAGCGCCTTCCTGCGCGACCGCCTCCGGCCCGGGGACACCTTCATCGACGTCGGGGCCTACCGCGGGGCCTTCAGCCTCCTGGCCTCCCACGCCGTCGGCCCACAGGGCCGCGTCGTCGCCATCGAGCCCTCCCCCCGGTTCCACGACGACCTGACCGCAGCCGCCACCGCCAACCGCCGCACCAACATTCGGGCCGTGTGCGCGGCTGCCTCCGACGCCCACGGCACGCTGACCCTGTACCTGGAGGACCCCGCGAACCTCGGCCACACCATCGCCGTGCGTCCCCGTCACGTCCACACGGCCTTCCAGACAACCACCGCGCCCCTGGCCGAGCTGGTCAGCCGGGCCGAACTCGCCGGCGCCCGCATCATCAAGATCGACGTCGAAGGCGCCGAGGCGGCTGCGATCCGAGGACTGATGCCAGCACTCCCGCACCTGCGCGAGGATGTGGAATTCGTCGTGGAAGTCACCCCTGGACTCCTGGCGAAACAGGGCGAGAGCGCCGTCGGCATCATCGAGGCCCTGCGCGGGCACGGCTTCCACACGTACACGCTCGCCAACGACTACGACGCGGCCAGCTACCCCCTGGCCATGCGCCGGCCGAAGCCGCCCGTCCGGTGCGCCGACATCCCGAAGCGCATGACCGACCTGGTCTTCTCCCGCACCGATGCCGACCGCCTCGCGCTCGGGCGTTGACCAGTACCCGAGCGTTCCACTGACATCCTCCGGCACGCTGACAAGGAGTGGATACCGTGACGAACACCAGCGTGATGAACAGCCGCAACGCGGTGTGCGTGATCGTCCACGACAAGGACAACGACACGATCGCCGCCGTGCTCTACGGAGCCCGGAACTGGTCCCCGCAGCCGTCCTGGACCGTCCCTGGTGGCAAGGCCGAGCCCGGCGAGGCCCTCGACGAGGCCGCGGCCCGAGAACTCAAGGAGGAGACCGGCCTGCTCGTCGACCCGGCCGACCTCGTCCTTGTCCACGTCATCCACGTCGCGCAGGGCTGGGACCAGGCCGGGCACTTCGTCCTCTTCGTTTTCGCCGCCGACAGGTGGACCGGTGAACTGACCAACACCGAGCCGGACAAGCACCTGGCTGCCCAGTGGGTCACCGCGAGCGTGTCCGAAAGATCGTGTAAGTCCGTGATGTGACAGCCTGGCCGAGGGCTCGGCCTCGGGTCTTCTGGCCAGGCGGGACGGACGAGTCATGGTGGATAAGGAACCGGTCGCCGCGGTGGCCGAGGATGCGTTGGTCGACGAGGTCGTCGGGCGGTTGATGGACCGCGCCGATGCCTCAGGGGCGGCCCTGCTCGGTGAGGGCGGGTTGCTGACGGAGATCACCAGGGCCGTGCTGGAACGGGCCCTGGAAGCCGAGATGACCCAGCACCTCGGCTACGAGAAGTACGATCCCGAGGGCCGCGGGTCGGGCAACTCCCGCAACGGGACGTCACCCAAGACCGTGCTGACGGACGTCGGGGCGGTCACGCTGGCGGTGCCCAGGGATCGCAAGGGCGACTTCGAGCCGCAGCTGGTGCCGAAGAACTCGCGGCGGATGGCGGGCTTCAACGACCGCATCCTGTCCCTGTATGCGCGTGGTATGTCGGTGCGGGACATCCGCTCCCACCTGGCCCAGATCTACGGGGTCGAGGTCAGCCCGGACCTGATCAGCAAGGTCACTGACGCGGTCGTGGACGAGCTTGTGAGCTGGCAGAATCGGCCACTGGACGCGGTCTGGCCGATCATCTACATCGACGCCCTGTGGGTGAAGATCCGCTCCGGACCGGTGAGCTCGAAGCCCGTCTACCTCGCGGTCGGGGTCGACATGGACGGCCGCAAGGACGTGCTAGGCCTGTGGGTCGGCGCCGAGGGCGAGGGCGCCACCACCTGGATGGCGGTGCTGTCCGAACTGCGCAACCGCGGCGTCGAGGACGTGTGCATCGTCTGCTGCGACGGGTTGAAAGGCCTGCCGGAGGCGGTGACCGCCACCTGGCCCCGCGCGACCGTGCAGACGTGCGTGATCCACCGAAGCCGTCAAAGAACAACATGGTGGTCTTCGGGGTCGTGGGCGTGTGTCGAGGCCAGGAGATCGGCTGCGGTGGCGTATTGGCGTTCGGCGGGA
>NZ_JBIVRD010000028.1:0-119934 GCF_044755565.1 Kitasatospora sp. NPDC092286
CCAGCAGAGCAGCGGCGCCGAGCGAGCGAACTCCAGTCCACACTCACACCATCAGGTGACACCAGAACCAGTCAAACACTCACAAACCGCTCTCTCAGTGGGGCGCGTGGCATCACGGTCGTAAGGGCCCCGACCGCCCCACCCACGGCAAGGCGATCAGGGCTGGATCCGCCTGTACGGTCAGCCGATTCTTCGGTGAGCGCGCGCAGTTGCGATCAGTGCCCGTGCTCGGGCACGGTCCGCCGATTTCGACGGCCGCACTATGGCCGGCTGCGCCAGCCACCTTTGACAACGGTCCGCCGGGCTGCACAGGAACCAACTGCCCTCGGGGGAAGGCCCACAGTAGATCGCCACTCGATCGGTGCCAGTGTCCGCCACCAGATCACCGACTACCGGGATCCACCGGGGAGAACTCTCCGGCTGCATGGCCAACGCAACCGTGCCCGCCCGGATGACCTGTGCAAGTCGCGCGATCGCGTCCGGGGAAGCCGAGCCGAGCTGAACCAGCACCTCGCCAGTGATGGCAGATGCAGAGTCAACTCCGAGTGAAGGCAGCAGAACTCCGGCACCATCCACCGCCTCCTGAAGCTCGGCGTATGCCTCGGTCGCCTGTCTTCGCGCCTTGCGGACGATGCGCGTGAGCGCCGATTGGGGTCGTCCGGACGAGTCCGCACTCATGCTGCCGCCTCCGTTCCGTAGTGGACCTGTTACTAGGATCGACAGCCAGGGCTACGATCGGAAGTCACGGAACTGTCGAGTTTCCCTAGGTTCATTTGAGGAGCAACATGAACCGCCGCAAGCTTGATCCATCGTCATCTCCAAGCGCCGCACTGGGTGTCCAACTTCGCAGGTCACGCGAGTCCAAGGGGCTGACTCAAGGGGGGCTCGGCGAGATGATCCGATTTTCGGCGTCGTACATCTCTCGAATTGAACGAGGAGCAGAGCCACCGAGCCGCCGTCTGGCCCAGGAGGCCGACAAGGTTCTTGGGACCGGCGGGACGCTAGAACTGATGCTTGATCAGCTTGAGCACAGCGTGCTCATCGAGGGCTTCCCCGAGTTCGCAGAGCACGAGTCGCGCGCAACCGCCATACGGCTATTCGAGATTGGGGTAATCCCGGGCCTCATTCAGTCGCCGTCCTACGCGGAGGCCTACGAGATGGCTGCTGTGCGGAGGGGTGGTTCAACGTTGTCGCAAGCTAACGAACGGCTCGACTTCCTCCGGACACGCCAAGGCCGACTCAGTGAGATGCGACCGCCAACCGTCCAAGTAGTCCTTGACGCAACCTGCCTTCTCCGGCCTGTTGGCGGTAGCGCTGTCATGGTTGAGCAGCTACGCCACTTGGAGGCGCTTGGGGAGCAGCCCAGTAACGTCATCCAGGTTGCTCCGTTGGAGCTGGGAGAGGACCGACCCCTTAACCATCCCGTAGTACTGCTGACACTTCGGGACCGCCGGGTTGTCGGGTACACCGAGACAATCCAGCGTGGGTATCTTGAGCGTAACGTCGAGACGGTAGCAAGCTGGGTGAGCAGCTACGATCGCTTGCAGGTCGAGTCGCTTCCACGAAGCGCGTCCCTGGCCTTCATCCGAAAAGTACGGAAGGACTTCGAGGAACATGCCCGCTGACCTGACAGGCGCCCAGTGGCGCAAGAGCAGTTACAGCAACGGCCAGGGCGGATGTGTAGAGGTCTCCGACGGCCATGCGAACATCGTTCCCGTCCGTGACTCCAAGGACCCCGATGGCCCCGCCCTGATCTTCCCAGCCGACGCGTGGCAGGCGTTCGCTCGCGCGGTTGCCGATGGCGAGTTTGGCAACGTGTGACAGCGCTCCCTGAGCCTGGCCCCCGAGAGACCCCACCACCCCCGGATGTGGTGGGGTCTTCTGCTGCCGCGCCGTGGTTCAGGCCGGTGGCGGGGGATTTTACGCACCCACCAGCGGCGGGACCCGAGTCGAGCAAGACCGGGGGGCCACTCGGCCAAATTGCGGTCAGGCCCAGAAGCCCTGACCGAGCCGCAGCAGCTTACGGCCCCCCGGCCATGCCCGACCCCACCCCGGGCAGGACCCCGCCCAAAATCTCCCGCCACCTCAGCGACCAGCCGGCCGAAGCGTCTTCCGCCGCCCCTCAGGCCTTGGCCCGACAGGCTCAGTATGCGGCTGACCTCGAAAAACGTCCGTCAAGAGGTTTAGACCTACCGGGTTTGCGGAAGACTATGTTTAGGACAAGTAGCCGAGCACCGGATTGTCGTAGTCCTTGTACGCGTACTCGGCCGGGATCAGCGCCAGCAGCGTGGCCGCCCAGTACACCAGGAAGCCGACGTCGGTGACCATCATCGACGCCTTGGTGAACCGCAGGACCCGGCTGCGGACGGGCAGGTCGCTCATGCTGTCTCCTCGGTCATCCGGTCACTCGTGGCTCATCCCTCCGCCGAGGTACAGCACGGCGACCCCCGCGACGACCAGCACGGCCCCGGCCACCGAGGCCGGTTTGACCGGCTCGCCGAACGCCACCACCCCGCCGACCAGCGCCCCGACCGTGCCGAGCCCCGACCAGACGGCGTAGACCGGGCCCACGTTCAGCGACTTGAGCGCCTGGGCGAGCAGGACGAAGGCGATCACATAGCCGATCCCCACGACCACACTGGGCAGCACCTTGGTCAGTCCGTGCGAGGCCCGCAGGGCCAGTGTCGCAGTCACCTCGGCCACGATGGCCGCGCCGACCAGCAGATAGGCGGTCATGTCCAGTCCCCCGTCGTCGATTCAGGTCAACTAGGTTCTGTCATTGATGAGTTCGACCAGCAGAGCGCGCAACTTCCGGTGCAGGCCGTCGTGCGGTGGGCTGAGGTCGAGCAGGCGGGCCGACCACCAGCCGTCGACCGCCATCCGGACGAGCGTGGCCACCGCCGGGTCCAGCCCGTCCTCGGTGAGCCGCCGCTGCCAGCGCTCGTACCGGGCGCGCAGAAGGTCGAGCACCTCGGGGCCGCCGGCCGCCGCCAGCAGGGCCACCGGCACCTGGTCGGCACCGCTGGTGTCCCCGGCCGGGGACTCCGCGGGGATGGTCGCGTCCAGCCAGGCGAGCGCGTACGCGCCGGGAGCCGCGCCGGGCCCCGGCAGAACGGCCTCGAACCGGTCGGCCAGCCGCTCGACCACCCCTCGGACGAGGGCCCGCTTGCTGGGGAAGTGATGGAGCAGCCCGCCCTTGCTGACGCCGGCCTCGACGGCCACCGCGTCCAGGCGCACCGCGTCGACGCCTCCCCGCACCAGCAGCCGCTCGACGGCGTCGAGCAGTTGATCACGCACCGGTCGTACCTCTCTCCGTGTTACAGACCGTCCAGACGGTCGGCCTCAGCCTAGCAGAGCCCCACAACCCGGCCGGAAAAGCAACACCACCTCCCGGCAAGGGTGTTGACAGTCCGGAATGGGACATGCTTACGTTTCCTCGGCCAAACCGACGGGATATTGCGAGCCAGCGGGCCGGCCACCTCAGGATGCATATGCACGATGATCGAAGAAGCGGCGCCGGGTAATTCCTACCGCGCCAGGGGGAACGCTGTTCGACATCCACGGGGGATCATGCAGGACATGAGGATCGGACGATGTCCGCGCAGGCCGGAACCGGCCCCGCGCACTCACTGACACGCCGTCAAGAACGCACCAGAGCTTGGCGTTCACGCCGCGTCAACCACCATGCCGGCCCATCGACCAGATCCGGCCGCGCCTTCGTCCCGGGCCGGGCGAGCCGCGCAACGGCGCGCTGCCGCACCCCCGGCCGACGTCCCGCACGACCCACCCCGCCCGGTCGGTCCGTTCACGGTCAAGCGGGCGGCCATTTCGTGCAATGCGCGAACAAAATCGCGCGGCCCGATGCGCCGAATTCACCGATCATTGAATTTGAGGGAATCTGGTGGACATTTTCTCCAAGGTATCCGGCTACACCGCGGCCCGCGACGCCATGGCCGCCGGCATCTACCCCTACTTCCTTCCGCTCACCGGCCACGAGGGCACCACGGTCACCCTGGGTGACCGCGAGCTGGTGATGTGCGGCTCCAACAACTACCTCGGCCTGACCGCGGACCCCCGGGTCCGGAAGGCCGCCGTCGACGCGCTCGACCGGTACGGCCCCTCCTGCACCGGCTCCCGCTTCCTCAACGGGAACCTCGCACTGCACGATCAACTGGAGGGCGAGCTGGCCGAGTTCTACGGCAAGCCGGCCGCCGCCGTCCTCTCCACCGGCTACCAGGCCAACCTCGGCACGATCAGCGCCCTGGCCGGCCGGGGCGACGTGGTGTTCGCCGACCGCGACGCGCACGCCTCCATCGTCGACGGCTGCGTGCTCAGCGGCGCCAAGCACCGCCGCTTCCGGCACAACGACGCCCGCTCCCTGGACCGTGCCCTGGCGGCCGTCCCCGAGCCGGCCGGAAAGCTGGTCGTGGTCGACGGCGTCTACTCCATGGAGGGCGACCTCTGCGCCCTGCCCGAGATCGTCGAGGTCTGCCGGCGCCGCGGCGCCCGCCTGATCGTCGACGACGCGCACGGCCTCGGCGTCCTCGACCAGGGCCGGGGCACCTGCTCGTACTTCGGCCTCACCGACCAGGTCGACCTGATCACGGTGACCTTCAGCAAGTCACTGGCCTCGCTCGGCGGCGCCGTCCTCGGCGACGAGGACGTCATCCACTACCTCAAGCACCACGCCCGCAGCCTGATCTTCAGCGCCTCCGCCACCCCGGCCAGCGCGGCGGCCGCGCTGACCGCGCTGCGCATCCTGCGCGACGAACCCTGGCGGGCCGAACGCGCCCAGCAGAACGCCGACTACATCCGGGCCGGTCTGGCCGCGCTCGGCATCAGCCCGGGTGAGAGCAGCACCCCGGTGATCCCGCTACGGACCAGAGGCATCATCGAGACCCTGCTGCTGTGGCGGCGGCTGATCGACAACGGCGTCTACACCAACCCGGTGGTGCCGCCCGCCGCCTCGCCCCGGCTGCGGCTGAGCCTGATGGCCACCCACACCACCGAACACCTGGACAAGGTGCTGGACGCGCTGAGCGCCGAGTCCGCCATGTTCCTGCGCGACGACGAGCCCGACGCCACCGACGAGTTGGCCGGTCTGGCCGAACTCGCCCAGTCGGCCGCCGGCCGGCCGTGAAACCCGCCCCCGGCCCCGCGACGGTCGCGGTGCTGGCCGCCGGGTCGGCGGGCGCCGTCCTCGGCGCGGGGCTGTCCCCGGCCGGCGGCCGCCCGCCCGACTGGCCGTGGTGCGCGGCCGCGGCGGCCGGGGCCGCGCTCGCCCTGGCGGCCGTCCTGCTGCGCGGCCGCTCCGCCACCGGTCTCCTCGGAGGGCCGCCCCACCGGCCCTCCGCCGCCGGGCTGCTGCTGCTCGGCGGCGCTCTCCCGGCCTCAGTCACCGCGGGCAGCACCGTCCTCGCCGCCGTGGTCACCACCGTCGCGGCACTCACCGCCGCGACGGCGCTCGGCCCGCACCGCACCACCGCTCCCCGGGCACCCGCCCTCGCCGGGACGGCCGCCGCCCTGGTCACCGGAACCGCCGCGGCAGCGGCGGCCCCCTCGGCGTCCGCGGCCGTCCTCGGCACCCTGGCCGGCGTGGCCGGCCTGCTGCTCGTCGCCGCCGCGGCACCGGCCGCGGCGACCGAACCCGACCATCCACCAAGGAGCCAGCCATGAGTCGCCTCGGACTCGCCGCCCGTGCCCTGCGTCTGACCCTGAGCCGCACCCACGCGGACCCGACCCCCGACTACGATGCCGCGAGTCCCAGCTACGACACCTACTTCAGCCCGGTGATGGGCGTGCACTCGATCGCCGCACTCGACCACGTGACCATCCGCCCGGGCGACGACATCATCGAACTCGCCTGCGGCACCGGCCATCTGACCCACGAGATCGTCCGCCGGCTGGAGGGGCGCGGCTCGGTGCACGCGGTGGACAAGTCCCCGGGCATGCTCTCGGTCGCCCGGGCCAAGGTGCTGCCCGCGGCGCTGCGCTCGCCCGGCCTCGAAGTCTCCCTGGAGGAGGGGGACATGGAGGAGTTTCTGCGGAACCGGCCGACCTCCGGCGCGGACCTCGTCGTGGTCGGCTGGGCGATCTGCTACAGCAAGCCGGTGAAGCTGCTGGAACAGATCAGGCGGGTGCTGCGGCCCGGCGGCCGGGTGGTGGTGATCGAGACCCGCGGCGACGCGCTCAAGACCCTGATCGACCAGCTGGAGAAGGTGTTCGCCGCCGACCCGTCCCTGCTCACCGGCCTGGTCCGGGTCAACCTGCCCAAGGACGCCGCCACCGTCGCCCGCTGGTTCGCCAAGGCCGGACTCACCGTCGACGTGCGGCGCGACGGCCACCAGGTGCTGCCCGCCGACACCCCCGAGGCGGCCCTGGAGTGGGTGCAGCGCTCCGGCGCCGCGGCCGGTTTCAAGGACGCCGTCGACCACCACCGCGAGCAGCACGCGCTGGACCTCATCCGGGCCGGACTGGCCGAACACGTCGCCAGGCACGGCTCGTTGGAGCTGCGGCACACCTTCGTGGTGGTCACCGGCAGCAGCCCGGCCGCCGCCACCACCGGCACCGGCCCGGGCGGGCGACACCGCGAGGGAGTCGGCACCGCATGACCGCGACCGTCACACCCGCCGCACCGGAGACCACCCCGGGCGCGATGCGCAACCGTCTGCTGCGTCTCGCCCGGGTGCTCACCGCCCGCCCGAAGACCGTGCTCATCGCCTGGGCCGTACTCATCGCGGTCTGCTTCCCGTTCGCCTCGCAGCTGAACGACGTCCTGACCAAACAGGGCGCCTCCAAGGTGGTGCCCGGCACCAGCAGCGCCCGCGCCGACCAACTGGTCGAGCGGTCCTTCCCGGACCGCTCGCAGCGCGAGTCGATCGTCGCGATCGGGGCCCCGGACGTCCGCGGCGCCCAACTCCGCGCCCTGCTGGCCGGACTGGACGGCCGGATCGCCGAGAAGGTGCGCACCGGCGAGGTGCGCCAGTCCAGCTCGGCGTACACCCTGTACCGGGACTCCACCACCGCGTACCTGCGGCAGCTGCGCACCCAGGTGGACCAGCAGCTCGCCGCCGCCCGTGCCGACACCTCCCCCGAGGCCCGCCGTCAGGCGGTGGACGCCCTGGTGTCGGTGGGTCAGGTACCGGCCGCCCTGGTCGGGCCGGCCCGCCAGGCGGTGACCGCCGACGACTCCGCGCTGCCCGGTCTCGCGGCCGGCTTCGCGGCCACCGCCGACTGGCACGCCTTTCCGGTGCCGGTGCCCGCCGACGCCGTCGACCGCCTCCTCGCCAAGGACGGCACCGCGGCGCTGGTCTCGGTCAGCTTCGCCAAGCAGGCCGGCCACGACCCCGATGTGGACTGGCTGCGCGCCGCCGTCGCCGACGCGCTGCGCACCGCCGGCGCGGGCCCGGACGTCAACGCCCATGTCACCGGCGAACTCGCCCTGATCAAGGACACCTACAAGAAGGCGGAGGACGACAACGCGCTGATGGAGACGGTCGCCTACGCGATCATCTTCGTGGTGCTGCTGCTGTTCTTCCGCGCCGTGGTGCCCGCCGTCCTGACGGTCGCCGCGATCGGGCTGGCGACGACCGTCAGCCAGGCCGCGCTGTTCGCCCTCGGCCATCAGGTGACGCTCACTCAGTTCACCATCACCATCATGAACTTCGTGATGCTGGGCGCGGGCGTCGACTACAGCATGCTGCTCTCCTCGCGCTACCGGCAGGAGCGGCTGGCCGGGCGGCCGCCCAAGGAGGCCGCGGTGCACGCCACCGCGCACGCGGGCGAGTCGATGCTGCTCGCCGCCGCCGCGGTGGTCCTCGCCTTCGGCGCCACCCTGCTCTCGCCGGTGGACTGGATCCCGCCGCTCGGCTACGGCGGGCTGATCGGCATCCCGATCGTGCTGCTGGCCGCGCTCACCCTGACCCCGGCGCTGCTGACGCTGCTCGGCGACCGCTTCTTCGCGCTGGGCCTACGGCCGCTGAGCGACCTGGAGCACGGCAGCGCCCTCGGCCGGCACCTGGCCAGGGCCGCCGACCTGGCCCGCCGCCGCAAGGTGGCGATCGTGCTGGTCTTCGCCGCCGTCACGGTGCCGTTCGCGGTGGTCACCGCCCAGCACCGGTCGACCGCCGACCCGGTGGCACTCAGCCCGGCCACCGACTCCCGGACCGGCTTCGAACTGGTCGCCCGGACGTGGGGCGACGCGACCGTGCTGCCCACACTGGTGGTGGCCCGGCCGGCCCCGGGGGTGGTCGACCCGGCGGAGCACCGGCTCACCGACACCGGCCGCACCGCCGTCACGGCGCTCACCGACAGGCTCGCCGCCGTCCCCGGCGTGGCCAGGGTCTCCGCGGTGACCAGGCCGTTCGGCACCCCGCTGGCCGCCGACCAGGTCGACGCCCTGGGCGCGGAGCTGCGGCGGGACTACCTGGCCGACGACGGCGCCCTGCGGATCGTGGTCGAGCTCGCCGACCCGCCGTACTCCGGGGCCGCGGCGCGGGCCGTGGACCGCGTCCAGGACGTCACCGCCGCGGCGAAGGACGTCGGAACACTGGAGGTCGGCGGCGCCACCCAGGTCGACCGCCAGTACGGCAACGCGCTCGACTCCAGTTTCTGGCAGATGATCGGGCTGGTCTCGGTCGGCGTCTTCGTGATGCTGGTGATCGCCCTGCGGTCGCTGCTGATCCCGGTCCGGCTGATCCTCACGATCATGATGAGCAACGTCTGGGCGATCGGCATCACCGTGCTGATCTTCCACTTCTGGCTCGACAAGGCGATCATCGACGACCTGCCGATCTTCCTCACCGTGCTGATGATGGGTCTCGGGATGGACTACGAGATCTTCCTGGTCACCCGCGTCCGCGACCTGGTCCGCGGCGGTGCGGACCAGGAGAGCGCCACCATCGGCGCGGTGGTCGACACCGGCCGGGTGATCAACGCGGCCGGCCTGGTGATGGCCGGCAGCCTCGGCACCATGGCGCTCTCCTCCACGGTGATGCTCCAGGAGTACGGTGCCGGGCTCGGCCTCGCCGTCCTGCTGGACGCCACGCTGATCCGGATGCTCTTCGTCCCGGCCACCCTGCTGCTGTTCCGCCGCTTCAACTGGTGGCTGCCGACCCTGCGCCGGGCCCGTGCGGAGGTGAGCCCGCGATGACCGCGGACCGTCCGGTGACGGCGTCCGGCTCCCCCGTGCCCGCCGTCACCGGGCGGGCCCGCACCGTCCACCGCCTGCGCGCCCACCACCGCGCCGCGCCGCCGGCCTCCGCCGCCCTGCTGTTCGCGGTGCTGGCCGGGGCGCGGATCGCCGGGGCGTTCGCGCTCCCGCTGATGGTGCTCTCGGTGGGCCTGAGCGCCCTGGTGCCGGCCGTCCTCGACCGCGCGGACCGGGTGGCGGCGGGCCTGCGCCGGTTCCGGTTCCGGCCCGCCGCGGCCGGGACCGGCCTGGTGGTCCTCGCCTACGCCGACACGGTGTTCGCCACCCGGGCCGCCTTCGGCCGGGGCGACGGCAACTGGACGGCCCTGGTGCCCGGGCTGTTCCGGCAGATGGCACCGGGCGCGCCGGTGGTCGCGGGCGTCGCCATGGTGGTCTGCATGGGCGTCCTGGTCCCGCTGGTCGAGGAGGTCTGCTACCGGGGTGTGCTCTACCACGCGGTGGAGCGCGCCCGCGGTCCGGCCGCGGCGATCGCCGCCACCTCGGCCGCCTGGGCCCTGGTGCACCTCGGCGACTACGGCCTCCACCCGTTCGACACCCGGGTGATCTGCGGGGTGCTGCCGTCGGTCTTCACCATGGGCCTCGCCCTCGGCATCTGCCGGGCCTGGACGGGTTCGGCCCTGGCCGGCGCCGTCGCCCAGGGCACCGCCAACCTCCTGCTGCTCGGCTGGGTCCTCTGGGCCCTCTGAGGGCGGGTCACGACCCCGGCCTCCCCTCCGGGCGCCCGGACCCGACACGCCCTAACACCTCCCGTCCACCCGCGCCAGAGCCGCCCCGCCGAACGGCCGTCACCCGCCCGGCTCAACCCACCTCGCCGAACACTCGTCCGCTTTGGGACTTTAGTCCCGATAACACGCGGTATCAGCCTGGGAAGGTCAGTCCTGTCACGCCGTCAGGGCCTGACCAGGAAAGAGGCGGAGAATGACCCGTACCGACCAACTGACCCCGTTGCTGGAGTTCGACGACGTCGAACCCGACGAGGACTGCATATGCGGGGGCTGCAGCGCCCGCCGTCGCGCCCGGCTGCACGCCGCCCCGGTGCACGAGGGCGGGCACGCCGCGGCCCGCAGCGTCCGTCGTCGCGCCGCCGTACTGATGGCCGCGGTCGGCACCGCCCTCGGCGGCGGCGCGGCCGGAGCCACCGGCGCGGCCGCCGCACCGGCCCCCACCCCCACCCCGGGCGGCAGCAGCACCGCCCAGCCGCCGCAGACCCCGCAGGGCGAGGTCAGCGGCCTGTACGGGCAGGCCCCCGGCGCCCGCGCCTTCGCCGCCCCGCGGGCCACCACGCAGCCGGTCACCCGGGCGCAGATCATCGAGCGGGCACAGAGCTGGGTCAACCAGAAGGTCCCGTACAGCATGAGCCGCTACTGGTCGGACGGCTACCGCCAGGACTGCTCCGGCTTCGTCTCGATGGCCTGGGGCCTGGGCAGCAGCCAGACCACCTGGACCCTGCCCAACGTCGCCGAGCGGATCACCAAGGCGGACCTCCAGCCCGGCGACATCCTCGTCTACAACAACCCGGCCAACCCGCAGGCCGGTTCGCACGTCACCATCTTCGGCGGCTGGACGGACTCCTCCCGGACCCGTTACCTGGCCTACGAGCAGACCTCCCCCAGCACCCTCAAGCGGGACACCCCGTACGCGTACTGGAACAACTCCGCCTCGTACGTCCCCTACCGCTACAAGGGGCTCGCCACCGGCGGCAACGGCAACGACGGCTCCTCCTCGACCGCCTTCCCCGGCGCCGGCGCGTTCGGCCCGGGCGCCAACAACGCGTCCGTCACCAGGCTCGGGCAGCTGCTGGTGCAGCGCGGCGGCGGGAAGTTCTACAGCGAGGGCCCCGGCCCGCGCTGGGGCGAGGCCGACCGGAAGGCCACCGAGGCGTTCCAGCTCGCCCAGGGCTGGCGGGGCAGCGAGGCGGACGGCATCCCGGGCAAGGACACCTGGGACTACCTGGTCAACCAGAAGGGCCGCGACATCGACGGCGGTTCCCCGATCCCGCCACCGCCGCCGGTCAACCCCGGGACGGGGGCGACCGCCTTCCCCGGCCGGGACAAGTTCACCCCCGGCGCCAGCAACGACTACGTCCGGCAGCTCGGCGAGCAGCTGGTGCGCAAGGGGTTCGGCCGCTACTACACCCAGGGGCCCGGCCCGCGCTGGACGGAGAGCGACCGGCGCAACGTCCAGGCCTTCCAGGAGGCCCAGGGCTGGCGCGGCAGCGAGGCCGACGGCTACCCGGGCCCGGACACCTGGCGCCGCCTCTTCTCCTGACCACTGATCACTGATCACTGACCGCCGACCCCGTTCGCCCCCACCCCAGGACCGCCCCCCCGCCGCCCGTCCGCGCGGCGGGGGGCGGTCGCGCTCAGGCGGTCGCGCTCAGGCAGGCCGGCGGGACATCCAGTGGAAGAGCCCCATCGCCACACTGGTCGCCAGGTTGAAGCTGGACACCCCGGGCCGCATCGGCACCGCGACCAGCCGGTCCGCCCGCGCCTTCAGCTCCTCCGAGACCCCGTGCCGCTCGGTGCCGAAGGCCAGCAGCGCGTCGTCCGGGAACGTCACCGCCCGGATGTCATCGCCCTCCGGGTCCAGCACGTACAGCGGCCCGGCGGGCAGCTCAGGCAGCGTCAGCCGCTCGACGGCGGTGGCGAAGTGCAGGCCCGCGCTGCCCCGGACGACGGTGGGGTGCCAGGGGTCCAGGTCGCCGGTGGTCACCACGCCGGCGGCCCCGAAGCCGGCCGCCAGCCGGATCACCGCGCCGACGTTGCCCAGGTTGCGCGGGTTCTCCAGCAGCACGACGGGCGCCTGCCGGGGGTGCCGGGCGAGCGCCGCCCGGTTGGCCCCGGCGGTCGGCCGGGTGGCCAGCGAGATCACCCCGGTCGGGTGCGGCCGGGGCACCAGCGTCCGCAGCGCCGGCTCCGGCAGCTCCACCGCCAGCGCGTCCAGCGCGGGCACCACGTCCCCGGCCAGCTCCGCCGCGAGCGCCAGCAGCCCGGCGCGGTCGGCGGTCAGCACCTGCCGGACGTCCCCGCCGAAGCGCAACGCGTGCTTCAGCGCGTGGAATCCGTCCAGCAGCACCGTCTCCGGCGCCTGCGCGCCCGCCCGCCAGGCCCGCACCAGCTCGTCGTTCATGGCGCTCACTCTGCCACCCCGGCCGCGCCGGGCTCACCGGGCCGTCCGGCGGCCGCGATCACCTGGTCGAAGCCGAGCGGCGCGCCGAGCGGACCGGCGCCGTCCGCGCACAGCCCGGCCAGGGCGAGGTCCAGGTGCCGGTGGACCAGCGTGCCGTCGGCGTCCAGCACGGCCAGACCGCCCGGCAGCGGGCGGGAGGCCCGGACGCAGAGCAGCACCAGGTCGCCCATCCCGACGTCCGCACGCAGCTGCCCGGCGTCCTGGGCGGCCCGCAGCAGGCCCTCCACCGCCTCGACGGCCGCGCCGCGCACGGCGACCAGCTCCTCGTCCACCACCAGCCGCTCCAGCAGGACCACGATCGCCGCGCCCATCCGCAGGTCGGCGGCGGCGTGCGCGAAGCGGCGCAGCGCGAGGTACGGGTCGGGCTCCGCCCGCC
Organism: Kitasatospora sp. NPDC092286; assembly: GCF_044755565.1. Classification (NCBI taxonomy): domain Bacteria; kingdom Bacillati; phylum Actinomycetota; class Actinomycetes; order Kitasatosporales; family Streptomycetaceae; genus Kitasatospora; species Kitasatospora sp. NPDC092286. The sequence continues at coordinate 12,777 of NZ_JBIVRD010000028.1, forward strand.
GGGCCTCCTCGGCGGCCCCGGCGAGCCGGGCCAGCAGGTCGGTGACCAGCGCCCGGACCAGCGCCTCGCGGTCGGGGAAGCGCCGGTAGAGGGTGCCGGGTCCGACCCCGGCCCGACGGACGACCGCGTCCAGCGGGGCGTCCGGGCCGCGTTCCAGGAAGACCTCGCAGGCGGCGTCCAGGATCCTGCGCCGGCTTCGTTCCGCGTCCGCCCTCATCACCACTCCCTAAGCGGAGAAAATCTCTCCCCCTATGCTACCGTCAGGGAACCGGAGAAAAACTCTCCGCCTAGTCGGGCAGCCATCGAGGAGCGACGCCATGACGACCACGGCCACCGGCACGACCACCACCCCCCTCACCCTCCGCACCGACATCGACGGCACCCGGCACACCCGGGACGCCGTCCTCGCCTGGGAGCTGGACCGGGCCCGCGCCGCCCTGCGGCTGCTCAAGCAGCGGCTCGGCGACGACCGGACCCGTGAACTCCTCGCCCCCGACCTGGCGTCCGCCGACACCGCGATGACCGGCTGGCTGCACGCCTCCGACGGCCGGTGGCGCACCGCCGTCACCGAGCTGACCGCCACCGGCATCGACGCCCGGCGCTTCCTCACCTGGTGGCAGGGCCGGCTGCACGCCCCCGACCGGGCCGCGCTGCTCGCCGCCAACCCCGAGCACTACCTGGCCGACTCCACCGGCGAGCGGGTGGAGATCATCGAGACCATCGGCGCCGGACCGCTCCGCTTCTTCCTCCGCTTCCACGACGGCGTCCCGATCGCCGGCCCGGGCCACCAGGACTACCCCGTACGGATCGGCGGCACCGGCACCCTGGCCGACGGCTCCGAGGTGCTGCGCGTCATGCACGAGTTCGCCGACTCCCCGGACGGCCTGCGGATCCGGCTCACCATCGAGTTCCCGGAGGCCGCCCCGGAGAGCGTCGCGGTGGGCCACCAGTGGCACTTCGCCTGCGAGTTCGCCAACTGGCTGGAAGCGGCGGCGGCCTCCTGAGGCTTCGTCCTACCGCGCGTCCTACCGCGCGCGCTGTGCGGTGGCCGTGCCGCCCCCGCGCAGCGCGCGTTCCAGGTCCTTCAGCGCCTGGAGCAGCAGCCGGGTGCTGGCCCGGACGACGTCCCGCTGCACGCTGGGCGGCGCGTCCGCCAGCCGTTCCTCCAGTGCCGCCTGCGCCCCGCGCACCGCGCCGAAGTCCACCGGCCGGCCGGTGAGCAGCGCGGCCGCCGCCAGCGCGGTGGCCAGCCGCAGCTCCTCGGCGAACGCGGCGGTGCCGGGCACCGGGTCGGCGTCGGCGGCGGGCAGATGGGCCTCCAGCAGGACGGCGACCCGCCCGAGGTGGCCGACCGCGGCCCGGGCCCGGTCGAGCTGGCGGCGGCTCACCCCGGGCAGCCCGGAGGCGTGCCGCCCCGGCTCGGCGTCGGCCCGCTGCATCGCCTGGAGCAGCTCGGAGCGGGCCTCCCTGGAGTCCAGCAGCGCCGAGCGGACCTCCCGTCCGCGCGGCGCGCCCGGGTTCTCGTAGGCGGCGAGGACGGCCGCCGTGTACCGCCCGGCGGCGGCCAGCCACTCGGCCAGCCGCTCGCCGAGCCGGGCGGTCTGCCAGGTGGGGAAGAGCGCGTAGGTGAACAGCGCGACCGAGCCGCCGAGCAGGGTGAGCCCGACCCGTTCGACGGCGGTGGTCAGCGGGTTCCCGGCCTGGAGGCCGAGCAGGAAGACCACGTACGAGGAGACGCAGGCCGTCATCAGCGCGTAGCCGGTGCGCAGCGTGAGGTACGCGCCGCCGATGCAGACCACCGCCAGCGCGGCCAGCGCCCATGGCCCGGGGTGGGCGAACTGCACCACCAGTGTGGAGACCGCGACCCCGGCCATCGTCCCGGCCAGCCGGGCCACGCCCCGGCTGTAGGTCTGCGCGAAGTCCGGCCGCATCACCATGGCGGCGGTCATCGGCGCCCAGTAGCCGTGCCCGAAGCCGGCCAGCCGGGCGAGCAGATAGGCGGCGGTGACCACCCCGGTGAGCCGTACGGCGTGCTGGAAGACCGCCGAACGCGGCTGGAGCTGACGGCGCACCGCCCGGGCGGCGACCGGCAGCATCCGGGAGAGCGGCGGCTTGTGCAGCGCCCCGCCGGCCCCGACCACGGGGGTGCTGATGGTGTCCTCGTCGCCGCGCTCCAGGGCGTCGGCGGCCTTGCGCAGCAGCCCGGCCAGCCGGCGGGCGGCCCGCCGGGCGGCGCCCTGCAGTTGCGGGCCCTCGACCGGGGTGGCCAGGGTGAGCGCGGGCGCCGAGCGGGGCAGTCGCAGTGGATCGCCGGTGCGGACGGCCCGGGCGAGGGCGTCCATCGTCTCGGCGGCGGCGGCCAGCACGGCCCGGGCCCGGTCGCGTTCCGGCCCCTCCTCGGGGGCGCCGACCTTGGGGTCGGCGATCGCGGCCAGGGTGGGCCGGATGCGTTCGGCGATGCCGCGCAGGCCGCGCAGCTCGGCCGGCCGGTGGCGTTCCTGCCAGGGCGTCAGCGCGGCGGCGCGGCGGGCCGTCATGAACGGTGCCGGGTCGACGTTCGCGGTCGGGTCATGGCGCAGCCGGCGGGCGTAGTCGGCGAGTTCGGCGTAGGTGTCGGCGAGCGCCGCGCGCTGGGCGGTCCAGCTGCCGATCGGCCAGAGCGTGATGACGATCGCCTGGGCGGCACCGCCGAGCGCGCAGACGAGCCCGTGGCCGAGCGCGGCCGGCGCGCTGACCGGAAGCTGGACCACGATCAGCATCACCGAGAGGGTGTTGGCGGCGACCACCCCGGCGGTCGGCCCGATCGACCAGGCCAGGCCCGCCCCGAAGGCCCAGACGGCGAGCAGCACCGGGAAGAGGCCGGGGACGCCGGCGGCCAGGTAGCCGAGGAAGGTGCTGGTGCCGAGCCCGATCCCGGCCGCGACGGCGAGCGTGGGCCGGGGGCGGAAGCTGCGCTGGAAGGTGGCCGTCCCGGCGATGAAGGCGCCCATCGCGGCCGAGGTGGCGAGCTGCGGCCCACCCAGCGCCAGGGTCGGGAAGAGCACCAGCGCGACGGCGACGGCCCCGCGTACCGCCCGTTTGGGGTCGGTGAGCGCCCGGTCCAGGGTCAGTCCGGTCCGCGCGGTGTCTCGCAGGGCGGCGAACCAGGACATAACGGTCAGCTTAGGGGAGTGGCGCCCTCCGGGCGGGGATGCGCAGAGCCCCGAGCCGGTTCCCGGTCCAGCGCAGCGCCGTCGTCGGCAGGAAGACCGCGTCCGCCGCGATCATCGCCAGCGAGAACACCGGCAGCCCGAGCAGCACCGCGATCCCCAGGTGCTCGGCCATCATCACCGCCAGCAGCGTGTTCTTGACCCGTCGGCTGACCAGCGTGAACGGGAACGCCACCTGCGTGATCACCGTCCCGTACGAGATCAGGAAGACCGGCAGCAGCGCCGAGCCGACCAGTGTGGAGAGCCACGGCCAGGGCGTGAAGTAGTCCAGGTGCAGCGGGTAGTAGAGCGCGGTGCCGTCCTGCCAGCGCGAGCCCTGCACCTTGTACCAGCCGGCCGTGGCGTAGATCAGCACCACCTCGGCGGCGATCACCAGCATCGCGCAGTTGTGCACCATGGTCGCCAGCGCGTCCAGCACGGCCCGCGCCTCGCCGTCCGGCCGCAGCCGTCCGAGCAGCCACCAGATCCCGGCCACCGCCCAGAGGCCCCAGAACACCGGTGTCCAGCCCAGGTACGGGAAGGTGGCGTCCGTCCAGGTCAGGCTCGTGCCGGAGAAGTCCCCGAGGCAGCAGACCAGCAGCACCGCGCCGAGCACCGCCCAGAGCAGCACCCCCGTCCGGCCGGGCGCCGACCGCCGGGCGTCCAGCGACCAGACCTCGGCGCAGCGGGTGAAGACCAGGTAGACCGCCATCAGATGGACGACGTTGTCGCCGCCGTCACCGAGGAACACGTTGCGGTTCTGCAGCGACAGCACGGTGACCATGAAGAGCACGGTGCTCGCCCTGGTCCGCCAGCCGACCAGCACCGCGACGGCGGCCAGCACCGCCAGGTGGTACACCAGCTCGAACCAGAGCCGCCCGCCGAACCAGGGCAGCACCGTCATCGCACCGTTGTCGGCGATCAGCCGCCCGGCCAGGTCCAGCGACCAGGGCGACAGGTCGCCGTACAGCAGCCGCCGGTTGGGCCACTCCCGCAGCAGGTACGCCAGCCAGACCAGACTGAAGCCGATCCGCACCACCGCCGCCTGGTAGGGGCCCAGCACCCGCCCGGTGAACGCCGCCCAGGCCCGGGCGACCGCCTCCCCGACGCCGGGGAGCGCGGGTGCGGGGGCCCGCTCCCGACCGGGCTCCGGCCCGGGCTGGCGCGGGATCCCGTAGAGCAGCCGCTGGTCCTGTGTCTGCGCCTGGTCCCGCTCCGGCGACACCTCGTTCACCCGAGCCCCCGGTAGTCCTCGTCGTTCACCGGCCACCACGGCAGCTCCCGGACCTTCGGCGCGGGCGGCGGGCTCTCCCCGCTCCAGCCGGGCGGCGGCACGGTGGCCGTCGTCACCCTGAACTCGATCGCCAGGATCCGCTCGCCGTCGACGGTCCGGCCGATCCGCTGCAGCGCGATCCGCTTGAGGTACTGCTCGGCGAGCTTGCCCCGCGGGTTGGTCAGCGAGTCGTCCTGGGAGCTGTGCGAACCCTCGTAGAAGTCCCAGGCCCGGCGCAGCAGGTTCTGGTCGGCGTGGCTGGGGGCCGGGTTGTGGCGGATCGCGTCGATGTCCCGGGCGGTCAGCCCGGTCCAGTCGTGGGTGCGGGTGGCGCCGTCGGCCACGACGGTGCGCACCCGGGCGTCCAGGCTGACGTTCTGCTGGAGCGGGTTGGGCGCGAAGAGCTTCCAGTTCTGCTCGAACTCCGGGTACACCACGCCGTCCACCTCGTCCCGGTACTCCCGGGAGAGCGAGTTGGAGGGCGCGACGTGCAGGAACACCGCCCCGAGGAAGAGTCCGGTACCCGTGAGCAGCACCACGGCGCCCAGGCCGAGGACGGCGCGGGCGGGCACCGACCAGACCCGGCGAACGGGCTGCGGGTCCGTGCTGTCCGCCATGGGCTCCCCCCGTGGACGTGCGCCGCCGGTCCCGTTCCGGCTCGGTCGCGCGCCCATCCTGCCCTACCGGCCGGCCCGGCGGAGCGGGTCCCGCACGGGCCGCGGGCGCTTCCGCGCCGCGTCTGCCGGGCGCGGCCTAGAGGACGAAGGCGTCCCGGCCGTCGCTGCCGACCATCGGACGGCCCGCACCCTCCCAGGCGTACATGCCGCCGTCCACGTTGACCGCGTCCCGGCCCTGCTGCACCAGGTACTGCACGACCTGCGCGGAGCGGCCGCCGACCCGGCAGAGCACGTACAGCTTCCCGTCCGGCAGCTCGCCGAGCCGGGCGATCACCTGGCCCATCGGGATGTGCAGCGCGCCGTCCACGTGGCCCGCGTCCCACTCGTCCTGCTCGCGGACGTCCAGCAGGGCGGCGTCGGCGGGCACGGAGGCGGCGTCGGTGGTGGGGATCTGCGCGAACATCGTCTGGTTCTCCTGGGGGTCGGTCCGGTCCGTGCCATTGTCGCCCACCGGCGGCACGCCACCGCCCTGCGGGGCGGCCCCGGTGGCGGGGTCCCGGCCGCCGAGCAGCCGTTCCAGTTCGGCCTGCTGGGCGGCGGCCTTGGCGAGCAGTTGCTCGGCGAGCTCCTCCAGCAGCCGGTCCGGGTCCTGCGGGGCCAGCGCGAGCAGCTGGCCCATCGCGGTGTGCTCCAGCCGGACCTGCTCGGTGGCCGTCTCGGCGATCTTGGCGTTGAGCCACTCCAGCCGGCGGCGCAGCCAGCCGAGCCGGTCGGGGGAGTCCAGGGCGGGCGCGGCCTCGGGAGCGGTGGACCACTCGGCGGCGAGCCCCTCCAGCACGGCGGTGTCGCCGTACGCGTAGGCCTCGTTGACCCGTACCAGGAAGGCGGCCCGGCGCTGCTGCTCGGCCGGGTCGGTGGTCAGGTCCGGGTGCGCGCGGCGGACCAGCTCGCGGTAGATCCGCTGGGCGTCGCGGCCGGGCCTGACCTTGGCCGGCGCGGCCGGCGGCGGGGCCGCCTCCTGCTCCTGGACGCTGTCGAACAGCGCGTCCAGGTCCGGCAGTTCGTCCACCCGCTGACGGGCCTCGGCGGCCCGTCGCAGGTCCTCGGGCTGTCCGGTACGGGCGGCCACCGCCTCGGCGACCAGCGCGTCCAGCTCGTCCAGCCGGGCGTAGAGCGGGCCGAGGAGCTGATGGTGGATCAGTGCGAAGTTGTCGATCTCGACCCGCAGCGTCTGCATGTCGACGTCCATGCTGAGCCAGGCGAGTTCGGCGGCGGCGACCCGCTCCTCCAGTTCCTGCTGCTCCGGGTCCGTCCAGCGGGCGGGGCTCTGCGCGGTCACTTCTCGCCTCTGTCTCGTCCGGCCGTCTGGTCCTGCGTACCCGCGCCGCGAGGCGGCCCGGCCTGCCAGCCTACCCCCGCGCGCGACGCATCGGCCGGGTGCCCGGGGAGCGCGTACCGGCGCGCACCATGCGACACGCAACCGATACTGATGAATCTCCCCGTTTCGCTATCGAGCCCAGCCCTGTCCGTGCTTCGCTGGTATCCGCACAGCGTGCCTCCTCCAGAAAGACGGCCGACGCCAGGCGTCACGGCCAGGCGGGAGCAGACCGAATCCATGGTGGACGAGCCCAACTCCACACCGCTCACGACGGGCGCCGAGGCAGCGCCGAACGCCGGAGCCGCACCGGGTGACCAGCCGTCAGGCGTGGCCGCCCTGGTCCGGCTCGCCCTCGTCCTGGTCGACCGGGAGGGCCGGATCGCCCAGTGGAGCAGGGGCGCCGAGGAGCTGTTCGGCCACCGGGCCGAGGTCACCCACGGCCGCCCCGCCACCGGCCTGCTGCCCGCCGCCGAGCCGCGCAGCGTCCCCGGTCCGGCCGCCTCCCCCGCCGTCCGCCGCCGCCGCGACGCGCTGGACACCCTGGCCGAGCTGACCGCCGGCGGCCACCCCTGGGCCGGGCGGATGCCCGTGATCGACCGCGAGGAACACCTGCGCGACGTGCTCTGGTGGGCCTACCCGCTGCGCGGCCCGGCCGCCGCCCTGCTGGCCCTGGCCGCCGACGCCCAGCCGCTGCGCTCGGCCGGCCCCCGGCTGGCCCTCGGCGAACGCCTGCTGCCCTTCGCCCCCACCCCCGCCGCCCGGGGCGGCTTCCACCGGCTCTCCGCCGCTCTGGCCCCGCCCGGGCGCCCGGTACCCGAGCCGCTCGCCCGGCTGCTGCCCGGCGCGGCCGCCTCCGGCCCCCGGGCGGCGCTGCTCGACGCGCTGGCCCTGGCCGGGCTGCCCGCCCTGCGGCTGGACGCGGCCACCGTGCTCCCCGTGCTGCCGGCCGATCCACCGTCCGGCACCGCGCACGCGGCCGCCGGGATCGGCCGCCGCTACCCCACCGCCCAGCAGCGCGCCGCCCGGCTCGGCCACCCGGCCCAGCCCGAGCCGTCCGCCGCCGGGCGCCGCCCGGCGGGCCCGCTGCCCGGCCAGCGCGAGACCGCCGCCCGGCCCGCCGGTGCCGCGAGCGGTCCACCGGCCGGCGGTACGCCCGTCCCGGCCCCCGGCAGAGGAGGCCCCGCCATCGAGCAGACCAGCGTCGAACAGATCACCGCCGAGCAGGTCATCGCCGAGCAGGCCGCCGTCGAGTCCGCCGCCAACGGCCACCAGGCCCGGCGACCCGACCCCGTCCTGCCCGCACCCGCCGTCGGCGGCGGCACGCCCCCGCCCGGCCGGCTGAGCCCGTTCCTCACCAACGGGCAGGCCGGCGAGCAGCTGGCCCTGCTCAACGAGGTCGGCGGCAAGGTCGGCACCACCCTGGACCTCGGCTTCACCGCGCACGAGCTCTGCCAGGTGCTCGTCCCCCGGGTCGCCGACTTCGCCTGCGTGGACCTGGTGGACGGCCTGATCTCCGACTCCGAGCTGCCCGAGGCCCGCCCGGACGACGACACCATGCTCCGCCGGGTCGCCCTGGTCCGCAACGAGTCCGCCGGCGAGTGGGACCACGTCCTCGCCGAGGGCGCGCTGGTCCGGATGCCCCGCCACACCCCGCCCGGCATGGCCCTCCAGCTGAACCAGCCCGTCCTGGTGCCGGTGATCACCCGGGACGTCGCGGTCGACTACGCCGCCGCGCTCGGCGGCGTCCGGCTGGCCTCGGTGGTCTCCGGCCGCTCGATGCTGGTGGTGCCGCTCTCCGCCCGGGGCACCGTGCTCGGCATCCTCAAGCTGCTCCGGCTGCCCGACCGCGCCCCCTTCGACGAGAGCGACGCCGCCACCCTCAAGGAACTGGCCGTCCGCGCCGCGCTCTCGCTGGACAACGCCCGGCTGCACCGCGCCGAGTCCAAGGTCGCCACCACCCTGCAGCGCTCGATGATCCCGACCCGCCCGCCGAAGATCCCCGGCGTGCAGATCGCCCACCGCTACCTGCCGGGCGATCCCAAGGCCGAGGTCGGCGGTGACTGGTTCGACGCGATCCAGCTGCCCGGCAGCCGGGTCGCCCTGGTGGTCGGCGACGTGATGGGCCACGGTCTGCACTCGGCCGCCGCGATGGGCCGCTTCCGCACCGCGATGCAGACCCTCGCCGCCCTCGACCTCCCGCCCGGCCAGCTGCTGCGCCATCTCGACAACCTGGCCCACAAGCTCGGCGACGACCACCTCGCCACCTGCCTGTACGCGGTCTACGACCCGATCAACCGGACCTGTGAGCTGGCCAGCGCCGGCCACGTCCCGCCGGTACTGGTGCACCCGGACGGCAGCGGCGAGCTGCTGGAGATCCCGGCCGGCGCGCCGATCGGCGTCGGCGGAGTGCCGTTCGTCGCCAAGACCATCGACGTCAGCGACGGCTCGATGCTGGTGCTCTGCACCGACGGCCTGGTCGAGGTCAGGGGCGGTGACATAGGAGCGGGCCTGGCGGCGCTCTGCGGCAACCTGATCGACCCGCGGCAGAGCCCCGAGCAGGCCTGCGACGTGGTGCTGAAGCGCCTGCACTCGGACGACCGCAAGGACGACGTCGCCCTTCTCGTGGCCCGCTTCGACGGGGTCGCCCCGACCGAGGTCGCCACCTGGGACCTCACCGTGGACCACCGCGAGGTCGGCCGGGCCCGGGCACTGGTCCGTGCCCGGCTGGCCGCCTGGCACCTGGAGGCGCTCTCGGACACCACCGAGCTGCTGGTCAGCGAACTGGTGACGAACGCCGTCCGGGTCGCCCGGGACCGCGTCCAGCTCCAGCTGATCCGGGTGGACAAGCTGCTGGTCGAGGTGAGCGACGACAACCACAACCTGCCGTCGCTGGAGCCCGCCGAGCAGCTCGGCGAGACCGGCCGCGGCCTCACCCTGGTCACCAAGCTCGCCGAAAGCTGGGGCACCGCCCGCAAGGCGGTCGGCAAGGTGGTCTGGTTCGAGCTGCCCCTGCCGCCCCGGCCGCCCACCGCCTGACGGCCGGGGCGGACGGGCCCGGCCCACCGCCCCGGCCGACAGGCCGGCGGAGTGCGCCTTCAGGGGATCGCCGCGCCCGCCGAGGTACGACGCCGGGCCTCCGCCGCGACCTCCAGCGAGGCGGCCGCCGCCACCGAGGTCGCGGCACCGACCCCGGCCAGCACCCGCGGCCAGAAGTCCCCGAACACCTCCACCGAGACCGCGATCAGCAGCGCGGTGATCACCGCGACGACGTGCTCCAGACCCGCCAGATTCGGCAGGACGACCGCCTCGCCGACCATCAGCGCCACCACCAGCCCGGCGGTGAGCCAGGCCCGGCAGCGGAACGCGATGCAGATCGCCAGCGCCACCACCGCGGCCGAGGGGCCGGTGTCCCGGACGTACGCGACCCACTTCGGGAAGCCGAACACGTGGCTCGGGCCGATCGCCACACCCACCCGGGCGAACAGCGTCCCGGCCAGGGTGCAGGCGTAGGCCACCACCAGGGTCAGCCGTCGGCCGAGCACGATCTCGGCGATCCCGAAGACCACGAACACCTGGGCCAGCGCCCCCCAGACCGGCAGGTCCAGCGCCGGCACGTACAGCGACAGCGGCGTACGCAGCAGCGAGACCTCCAGCGGCAGCGCGGCCTTCACCACCCCGATATGGGTGACGAACCGCTCCCCGCCCGGCAGGTGCTGCACGATGCTGAACAGCAGGATCAGAAACGTCGCCGTGGTGGCCAGCGGTACAGCGGCGAACTTCCTGCTCGCCACCCGCTCCCGGACCGTCCCGAACAACGTTCCCCACTCGGCGACAGCGGCCTCGGCGGCAGTAGCCACCGGCCCCTTTCGCACGCCCCCCGCGTGGGTCCTGTGAATCACAGCCGTCTCTCCAAATCCCCGAAGCCGCGAACGCCTTCCCCAACTACCCCAACATTAGAAGCCGGTTAAAGAATCCACATCGACATTAAGAGGGGATCCCCGTCATCCTCTGGGGGGAGAAACCACCCCGAAAACACCCCCCGTCCGGACGGCCGGTCCCCTCCGCCCCCCGGCGGAGGGACTACCCCTTCCCGTCCTGTGCCGCCATCGGCACCCGGGGCGCCACCACGGCGGGACCCGCGTGCCGTCGACGGAACAGGGCGGGCAGGCTCGGTGCGGTGATGAAGCCCTCGGCCCGCGCGCTCGCGATACCGATCCGCGGAATCTCGCTGCTCTTCTCGAACAGCAGATACCGCGGTTCCCAGATCGGCCGGTACTTCGCGTTGGCCCGGTACAGCGACTCGATCTGCCACCAGCGCGAGAAGAAACCCAGCACCGAGCGCCAGAGCCGCAGCACCGGACCGGCGCCGAGCCGCGAACCGCGCTCGAAAACGGAACGGAACATCGCGAAGTTCAACGACACCCGGGCCAGATCGACCTCCCGCGCGCGCTGCAGAAGTTCGATCACCATGAACTCCATCAGGCCGTTCTCGGTGTCCCGGGCCCGGCGCATCAGGTCCAGCGAGAGCCCGTCCGCACCCCACGGCACGAAGCTCAGCAGCGCCTTCAGCTCACCGTCCCCGTCGTGGCACTCCAGCATCACGCAGCGCCCGTCGCCCGGGTCGCCGAGCCGGCCGAGCGCCATCGAGAAGCCGCGCTCGGTCGCGCCGTCGCGCCACTGGTCGGCCTTGGCCACCAGCTCCGCCATCTCGCACTCGGGAATCTCCTCGTGCCGCCGGATCCGCACGGTGTACCCGGCCCGCTTGACCCGGTTGTAGGCCTGCCGGACCACCCGCATCGCCCGGCCGTCCAGCGAGAACTCGTCCAGCTCGACGATCGCCTCGTCACCCAGCTCCAGCGCGTCCAGCCCGTGCCGGGCGTAGATCACCCCGGCCTCCTCGGAGGCCCCCATCACGGCCGGCGCCCAGGCGTGCTCGCGGGCCTCGGACAGCCAGGCGTCGATCGCCCCCGGCCAGGCCTCCGGGTCGCCGATCGGGTCGCCCGAGGCCAGCGAGACCCCGCCGACCACCCGGTAGGTCACCGCCGCCTTGCCGCTGGGGGAGAAGACCACCGCCTTGTCCCGGCGCAGCGCGAAATAGCCCAGCGAGTCCCGCTCGCCCTGCTTGTCCAGCAGCGCGCGCAGCCGGACCTCGTCCTCCGGGGTGAGCAGTTCCTTGTCCCGCGGGCTGCGGAACGCCACATAGAGCACCAGCAGGAAGAGCACCGCGCCCATCGCGTTGATGACGGCGTTCACCCAGGTCGGGGCGGAGATCACCGAGCGCAGGTGCTCGGTCGGGGTGATGGTGATCATCCGGCCGACCGAGTAGCGGAAGAGGTCCCAGAAGCCGGCGCCGGGCAGGCTGTTGTTCATCCAGACCAGCAGCGCGCCGACGCCGCCGCCGAACAGCAGGCCGCCGACGAACGCGGCCGCCGCGGTCTTCGGGTTGGAGCGGTCGCCCTTGGAGGTGAACTCCTTCCGCCCGATCAGCAGGGCCAGCACGAACAGGCAGGTCAGCACGGTGGAGAAGTAGTTCAGCGGGTGCCGGCTGAACCGCTCGCCGGGCAACACCATGACGACCAGGTAGAGCAGGGCGAACACCCCGGCCAGCGCGGTGTTGAAGATCCACGCGGCCCGCTTGCGCCGCCGCATGGCGACCGCCAGGAACACCGACAGCACCGCGCTCGCCAGGCCGGCCGTCATCAGGTACGGGGTGAAGTACTCACCCTCGTTGTGCTCGGTCACCTGGTGCCGGAACGGTGCCAGCAGCACCGTCGCCAGGTTCAGCAGGGCCAGCAGCCGCATGTACCAGACGGTCGCGGTCGCCGCCCTGGGCCTCCAGCGCTCGAGCAGGCCGACGGGCCGGGGCCCGGCGGACGCGGCGGACGGCTCCGACTTCACGGTGGACGACACAGCTCAATTCCAAACGATCAGATGGTGGGGCGCATCCGCACACGGCCCGGCGCCGGGCGCCCGCACGGGCCCGACGGACTGACCGGCGGCCCTCGCCACGGCCGGAAACCGGCGAACGGGCAGCCAACTCCATGGTTCCCCACTCAGCGTGAGAATCGCGTGAACCCGGTAGCCGATTCCGACCCCCGCCGAACGGCGGGGGTTCCGCCGCAGCCACGCGTTCCGCGGGAATTGTCAGACACCCCCTAGGCTCGAAACCACTGCTGCGGACCGGCCGGACCCGGCCGCCCGAACCGAGGAGGGACCATCACCACCACCCGCGTGCTGATCGTGGACGACGAGATCCTGGTCCGCTCCGGCCTCGGCCTCATCGTCGGCTCCGCCCCCGATCTGGAGGTGGTCGGCGACTGCTCCGGCGGCCAGGCCGAGGGATGCGTCCAGCGCCTGCGCCCGCACGTCGTGCTGCTCGACATCCGGATGCCGGACCTCGACGGCATCTCGGTGCTGCGCCGGCTGCGCGCCCTGCCCGACCCGCCGGCCGTGGCGATGCTCACCACCTTCGACACCGACGAGTACATCGGCACCGCGCTGCGGGCCGGCGCCGCCGGCTTCCTGCTCAAGGACACCGCCCCGGACCAGCTGGTGCACGCCGTCCGGGTGCTCGCGGCCGGCGGCAGCATCCTCTCCCCGACCGTCACCCGCACCGTGATCGGCGGCTACGTCGACGGCGGCGGCCCGGACGCCGAGGCCGGCGCACTGGCCCGCACCCTCACCGGCCGCGAGCTCGACGTCCTGGCCCTGCTCGGCGAGGGCCTGTCCAACGCCGAGATCGCCGACCGGCTCTTCCTCGGCACCGGCACGGTCAAGGACCACATCAGCGCGATCCTCGGCAAGCTCGGCGCCGCCAACCGGGTGCAGGCCGCCGTGATCGCCCACCGGGCCGGTCTGGTCCGGCCGAAACCCGGCGACGGGGCATGACCGGCACCGACCCGTTCCCCTCCAGACACCTGCCGGCCCGGCTCACCGCGCCCTGGCTGATGCTGCTGCTGCCCGCCCTCTACTCCCTGGTGGACGCCACCCTGGTGGCCCGGGACGCCACCTGGTGGCAGGTCGTGTTCTCGGTCCTGGCCGCCGTGGTGCTGCCCTGGCGCCGGCGCTTCCCGGTGGCCGTCCTGCTGCTGACCATGCCCGGCAGCTACTTCGCCGACATCTGGCTCTCCCCGATCACCGCCGTCTACACGGTGGCCGCCGAGCGCCCCCGCCCCCGGGTGATGGTGCCCTGCGCGACCCTGTTCGCGCTGGTCGAGTTCTTCCACTGGCCGCTCTCCGAACAGTCCTTCGCCCTGACCCGGGAGACGGCGCTCTACGCCATCCAGTCCGTGATGCTGGCGGCCGGGCCGGCCGCCACCGGCCTGCTCTCCCGCACCCGCCGGGAGCTGGCGGCCAGGCTGGACGAGCTGACCCGCGGCCAGGAGCGGGAGAGCCGGCTGCTGGCCGAGCGGGTGCTGATCAGCGAGCGGGGCCGGCTCGCCCGGGAGATGCACGACGTGGTCTCACACCAGGTCAGCCTGATCAGCATCCAGGCCGGCGCGCTCCAGGTGAGCACCGCCGACCCGGCCGCCGCGGCCACCGCCCGGACCATCCGGGAGCTCTCCGTCCGCACCCTCGACGAGCTGCGGCAGATGGTCGGGGTGCTGCGCGCCGCCGGACCGCGCGGGGACATGCCGCTGGCCCCGCAGCCCCGGCTGGCGGACCTGCCCCGGCTGATCGAGGAGAGCGGCCTGGCCGCCGACACGGATCTGTCCCCCGGCGACCGGCCCTGGCCGGAGGCGGTCGAGCGGGCCGCCTACCGTACGGTCCAGGAGGCGCTCACCAACATCACCAAGCACGCCCCGGACGCCACCGTGCACGTCAGGGTCCGGGCCAAGGGCCGCCGGCTGCGGGTCGAGATCCGCAACAGGATCCCGCCGGTCCGGCCCGCCGAGACCCTGCCGGGCGGCGGCCACGGGCTGGTCGGCCTGCGCGAGCGGGCCCAGTTGCTCGGCGGCACCCTCGCCGCCGGGCCGACCCCGGACGGCGGCTTCGAGGTCCGGGCCGAGCTGCCCGCCACCCACGAGTGAGCGGCCCGCGGGCACCCGGACCCGCCCCGGGCACCCGACCGGGAGAACGAGAAAGCCCCGCAGATCCGAAGATCTGCGGGGCTTCGCTGTGCGCGAGGGGGGAGTTGAACCCCCACGCCCTTTCGGGCACTGGAACCTGAATCCAGCGCGTCTGCCTATTCCGCCACCCGCGCATGGGTGCCTGTCGTGGTTGCCAACCGATCAACCGATCCGCTCGATACCATGTGGCCTTCGCGGTTCTTCGATCCGGCTCCCTTTCGGGTGCCCCTTCCGACGTGGAAAACATTAGCACGACCTGCGGGTCACCTCCGAATCCGTTTCCCTGGGGGCCGAGCGCATCCGAACGGATGTCCGGCGAACTGGCGGGCGAGGGATGAGGGCCCGGTCGGACGGGTACTCCTGGCATGCTGCCGCAGGGATGCGTCACCCTGTGTGTCCGAGCCCACCCCCGGGCACCACGCGGTCCGGGAACCGTACGGATGGCCCCGGCGTGGATACGATCAGTACGGAAGTACCGCAAGTAGGCGCGACCGGCTCCCCGGGATCCGGTCGGAAGGCAGGCGAACGAACCCTGGAAGGGGGTGCCCCATGGGAGTGCTGAAGAAGTTCGAGCAGCGACTTGAGGGTCTCGTCAACGGCACCTTCGCCAAGGTGTTCAAGTCCGAGGTCCAGCCCGTGGAGATCGCCGGCGCGCTGCAGCGTGAGTGCGACAACAACGCGAGCATCTGGAACCGCGACCGCACCGTCGTGCCCAACGACTTCATCGTCGAGCTGAGCCCGCACGACCACGAGCGCCTGAGCCCCTACTCGGGCCAGCTGGGCACCGAGCTGGCCGGCATGGTCCGCGAGTACGCCGAGGCCCAGCGGTACAGCTTCATGGGCCCGCTCCAGGTGAACCTGGAGAAGGCCGACGACCTGGACACCGGTCTGTACCGGGTGCGCAGCCGCACGCTGGCCGCCGAGGAGCCGCAGCAGCAGGCCCCGCAGCAGCACCCGACCCAGGCCGGCTACGGCCGCCCGCCGGCCGCGCCGGCCCCCGGCGCACCGTGGCAGCAGCAGCAGAGCGCCGCCCCGTACGGCGCGCCCCCGCCGCCGGCCGCGCCCCCCGCCATGCCGCCGGGCCAGCCCGCCCCGGGCGGCGGCAACGTGCGCCCGTTCCCGGGCGCCGGCCACGGCACCTCGGTCCGCCGCTGGATCGAGGTCAACGGCGCCCGTCACCAGATCACCGGGAACGCCTGCGTGCTCGGCCGCTCCACCGAGGCGGACGTGCGGATCGACGACCCCGGGGTCTCCCGCAAGCACGCCGAGATCAGGCCCGGGACCCCGTCGATGGTGCTCGACCTCGGGTCCACCAACGGCATCGTGGTGGACGGACAGCACACCCAGCGCGCTACGCTCCGCGACGGCTCGCGAATCGTCGTGGGCTCCACCACCATCGTCTACCGACAGGTCGAAGGGTAGAGCGGGCCGGTTATGTCAGAACTGACCCTGACGGTCATGCGGCTGGGTTTCCTCGCCGTGCTGTGGCTGTTCGTCATCGTCGCGATCCAGGTGATCCGCAGCGACCTGTTCGGGACCAGGGTGAACCCCCGTTCCTCCCGCCGGGGCGGTGCCGCGACCGCCTCGGCTCCGGCCCCCGGGCCCGGGCGCGCCCCGCAGGGCCAGGCCGCCGGCCCGCCCCCCCAGCAGACCCAGGGCGGCGGCCGGCGCCGCGGCGCCCCGACCCAGCTGGTCGTGGTGCAGGGCTCGCTCGCCGGGACCACCGTCGCGCTGCAGGGCCAGACCATCACGCTGGGCCGCGCGCACGACTCCACCATCGTGCTGGACGACGACTACGCGTCCTCCCGGCATGCCAGGATCTATCCGGATCAGACTGGGCAGTGGACGGTCGAGGATCTAGGCTCCACCAACGGCACCTATCTGGACCGGCAGCGCCTGACCGCGCCGACCCCGCTCCAGCCGGGCATGCCGATCCGTATCGGCAGGACCGTCATCGAACTGCGGAAGTAGTAGCGCATGAGGGACAGCATCCCGTCCATGACCCAGAGGGGGGCTCAGGTCGCATGACCCTGGTGCTGCGCTTCGCCGCCGGCTCCCACAAGGGACTGATCCGGGAGGGGAACGAGGACTCCGGCTACGCCGGGCCGCGGCTGCTTGCCGTGGCCGACGGCATGGGCGGTGCCGCGGCCGGCGAGGTCGCGTCCTCGGAGGTGCTCGGCTCGATCGTCCGGCTGGACGAGGACGTGCCGGGCGCCGACCTGCTGACCCTGCTCGGCGACGCCGTCCAGGGCGCCAACGACCGGCTCCGGCAGATGGTCGAGGAGGACCCGCAGCTGGAGGGCATGGGCTGCACCCTCACCGCCATGCTCTGGACCGGTCAGCGGATGGGCATGGTGCACGTCGGCGACTCCCGCGCCTATCTGCTGCGCGACGGTTCGCTGGTGCAGATCACCCAGGACCACACCTGGGTGCAGCGCCTGGTCGACGAGGGCCGGATCACCGCGGAGGAGGCCGAGACCCACCCGCAGCGCTCCCTGCTGATGCGGGCGCTGGACGGCCGCGGCCAGGTCGAGCCCGACCTGTCGATCCGCGAGGTACGGGCCGGCGACCGCTATCTGATCTGTTCCGACGGCCTCTCCGGCCCGGTCAGCCACCAGACCCTCGAGGACACCCTCGGAAGCTTCTACTCGCCCGAGCAGACCGTGCAGGAGCTGATCCAGCTCGCGCTGCGCGGCGGCGGTCCGGACAACATCACCTGCATCGTGGCGGACGTCATCGACGTCGGCGCCACGGACACCCTGAGCGGCCAGTTCAACGACATCCCGGTGGTGGTCGGCGCGGTCGCCGAGACCCCGCCGTCCTCGGCCGCCGCCGACCAGTCGATCCTCGACACCCCGGCCGGCCGGGCGGCCGGCCTCGGGCGCGCCCCGCAGGGCGCCTTCGGCCCCGCCGAGGGCTACGACGGGTACGGCAACCCCGGCCAGGCCGGCTTCGGCCCGGCCGAGGGCTACGACGGGTACGGCTCCGACGAGCCCCCGGTGTACGGCACCGAGGACTACGACGACGAGGAGCGACCGAAGCGCAAGGGCAGGGCGCTCAAGGTCTCACTGGTGAGCCTGATCACCCTGGGCCTGCTCGGCGGCGCCGGCTTCTTCGGCTACCGGTGGACGCAGGGCCAGTACTACGTCGGCGTAGACGGCGACCACGTCGCGGTCTACCAGGGCGTCAACCAGAGCCTGGCCGGCCTGAACCTCTCCTCGGTGCACACCGCGTACCGGGACATCGAGCTCAAGTACCTGCCGCAGGACCAGCGCACCCACGTCACCAACACCATCTCCGCCAGCAGCCTGGGCGACGCCGACGACAAGGTGAAGAAGCTCGGCGAGCAGGCGGCACTCTGCCGTAAGGTCTCCGACGCCAGGGCGACCGCGACCAACCCGGCCGCGCCGGTCACCCAGGCGGCGTTCACGACGGCCGTCACCCCGAGCCCGTCCGCGACCCGCGCACCCGCGACGGCCACGGCCGCCCCGAGCGCGGCCGCCCCGAGCGCCGCAGCACCCAGCCAGAGCGCCGCCGCCCCGGCCGCCGGGCCGCAGAGCGACCTGCCGGGCCTGACCGAGGAGGAGCGGCTGAAGGCCGACTCCTGCCCGAAGCAGTGACGCCCGTGACCCGACATAGGCCCGCCCGCAGCGGGCCGGCCGGCCGTCAGGGAGCGGCCTCCACGTGAGCACCTTCGACCTGAGCAGTGGCCCGGGCAACCGGTCCGACGACCGCCGGACCCCCGGCGGGCCGACCGGCCGGGCCGCCTCGCGGCGCCGGGGCAACACCACGATCTCCCCCCAGGGCACGCCGAACCGGCGCAACACCGAGCTGGCGCTGCTGGCCTTCGCCGTGCTGCTGCCGGTCCTCGCGTACGCCAACGTGGGTCTCGCGATGGACGACTCGCTGCCGGCCGGCATGCTCGGCTACGGGCTCGGCATGGGGGCGCTGGCCCTGATCGCGCATCTGCTGATGCGCCGCTTCGCGCCGTACGCGGACCCGCTGATGCTGCCGATCGCCACCCTGCTCAACGGGCTCGGCGTGGTGATGATCTGGCGGCTCGACAAGGCCGGCAAGCTCCTGCACAACAACTACCCCGCCGCCGCCAACCAGCTGATGTGGTCGGGCCTCGGGGTGGCGCTGTTCATCTTCGTCATGATCTTCCTGAAGGACCACCGGGTCCTCCAGCGCTACACCTACATCTCGATGGCGCTGGCCCTGGTCCTGCTCGCGGCGCCGGCCTTCTTCCCGTCCCGCAAAGAGGACTTCGGCGCCAAGATCTGGATCCGGATGGGCAGCTTCTCCATCCAGCCGGGCGAGTTCGCCAAGATCATCCTGACCGTGTTCTTCGCCGGCTACCTGATGGTCAAGCGGGACGCGCTGGCCCTGGCCAGCCGCCGGTTCATGGGCCTCTACCTGCCGCGCGGGCGCGACCTCGGTCCGATCATCGCGATCTGGCTGGTCAGCCTGCTGATCCTGATCTTCGAGAACGACCTCGGCACGTCCTTCCTCTTCTTCGGCCTCTTCGTGGTGATGCTCTACGTCGCCACCGAGCGGACCAGCTGGATCATCTTCGGCCTGCTGATGTCCATCGGCGGCGCCGTCGCGGTCGCCTCGACCACCAGCCACGTCAAGACCCGGATCGACGCCTGGCTCGACCCGATGGCCGCCTTCGCGCCCAAACCGCCACAGGGCGCCACCGAACAGATCGGCCAGTCGCTGATGGCGCTGGGCTCCGGCGGGGTGACCGGCTCGGGCCTCGGCCAGGGCCGCTCATGGCTGATCGACTTCGCCGCCAAGAGCGACTTCATCCTCGGCTCCTTCGGCGAGGAGCTCGGCCTCACCGGCCTGATGGCGATCTTCATGCTCTACGCCCTGCTGATCCAGCGCGGCCTGCGCACCGCCATCGCCGCCCGCGACCCGTTCGGCAAGCTGTTCGCCGTCGGCCTCTCCTCGGCCATGGCCCTGCAGGTCTTCGTGGTGGCCGGCGGTGTCACCGGGCTCATTCCGCTGACCGGTATGACCATGCCGTTCCTCGCCCAGGGCGGGTCCTCGGTGGTCGCCAACTGGGCCCTGGTCGCGATCCTGCTGAAGATCAGCGACAGCGCCCGCCGCCCCGGGGTCGAACCGGCCCCCGCCACCGAGATCCAGGGAGGGTCCGCCTCATGAACAAGCCGATCCGTCGGGTCTCGATCTTCTGCCTCGTCCTGATCCTGGCCCTGATGGTGCGCACCAACTGGGTGCAGGGCGTCCAGGCCGAGGCCTGGGCCACCAACAAGAACAACAAGCGCCAGGTGTACGACCGCTACGCCCACCCGCGCGGCAACATCATCGTCGGCGGCCAGCCGGTCACCCAGTCGGACTTCGTCAACGGCCTGCGCTACAAGTACAAGCGCTCCTGGCTCGAGGGCCCGATGTACGCACCCGTCACCGGGTACTCCTCGCAGTCCTTCGGCGCCAGCCAGCTGGAGCAGCTGGAGGACGGCATCCTCTCCGGCAGCGACGACCGGCTGTTCTTCCGCAACACCCTGGACATGCTGACCGGCGAGCCGAAGAAGGGCGGCGACGTCCTCACCACGATCAACGCCAAGGCCCAGAAGGCCGCCTTCGACGGCCTCGGCAACAAGAAGGGCGCGGTGGTCGCGCTCGACCCGCGCACCGGAGCGATCCTGGCGATGGTCTCCACCCCGTCCTACGACCCCGGCACCTTCGCCGGCGGCGACGCCGCCGACACCAAGGCCTGGACGGACCTCAACGCGGATCCGAACAAGCCGATGCTCAACCGCGCGCTGCGCGAGACGTACCCGCCCGGCTCGACGTTCAAGCTGGTCACCGCGACCGCCGCGTTCGAGAACGGCCTGTACCAGAACATCGACGACGCCACCGACACCCCGAACCCGTACGTCCTGCCGGGCACCAAGACCGAGCTGAAGAACGAGAGCCAGTACGAGCAGTGTGAGAACGCCACGCTGAAGTCCGGCATGGACCAGTCCTGCAACACGGTCTACGGCAAGATCGGCGCCGACCTGGGCAAGGACAAGATGCGGGCGCAGGCCGAGAAGTTCGGCTTCAACAGCACGGTGGACACCCCGGTCCGCTCCGAGAAGAGCGTCTACCCGAGCAACTCCACCCCGGACGGCACCGCGCAGGACGCGATCGGCCAGCACGACACCCGGGCCACCCCGCTCCAGATGGCCATGGTCTCCGCGGCCATCGCCAACAACGGCAGCCTGATGCAGCCCTACCTGGTGGAGCAGGAGCGCTCGGCCTCGCTGACCACCATCTCCAAGCACACCGAGAAGCAGTTCTCCCAGCCGATGAGCCCGGCCACCTCGCAGAAGATGCAGGACCTGATGGTCTCGGTGGTGGAGAACGGCACCGGCAAGAACGCCAAGATCCCCGGCCTGACCGTCGGCGGCAAGACCGGTACCGCGCAGCACGGCGAGGACAACGCCGGCCTGCCGTTCGCCTGGTTCACCTCCTTCGCCAAGACCGCCGACGGCCAGTCGGTCGCGGTGGCGGTCGTGGTCGAGGACGGCTCGGACAACCGCGACGGCATCAGCGGCGGCCGGCTGGCCGCGCCGATCGCCAAGGCGGTGATGCAGGCGGCCCTCGGCAAGTAGGGAGGCCGCCGTCACGAGTGAGTGGAATGTCACGATCGGCACCTCTGTCCGGATACCGGTCTGATATCGGCCGACGGCCGACTCCGGCCACGGACGGTGCGACCGGTAGCGTATCCGCAAGCAGCGGGTGTGCCCGTTGCCCGCCCGCGGGGCGCAGCGAGGTCCGGCCGTAGAACCACCCGCGGCCCGGACGGCGTCACTCAGAGCGTGCGGGGACACCTACGTCACAACCTCACCGGCGGGTGAGGGAGAGGGTCGGAACTATGGAAGAGCCTCGTCGCCTAGGCGGCAGGTACGAGCTCGGCGGCGTCCTCGGGCGCGGCGGCATGGCCGAGGTGTACCTCGGCCATGACACCCGGCTCGGCCGTTCCGTCGCAGTGAAGACGCTCCGGGCCGACATGGCCAGGGATCCGTCGTTCCAGGCCCGCTTCCGCCGTGAAGCCCAGTCCGCGGCGTCCCTCAACCACCCAGCGATCGTCGCCGTGTACGACACCGGCGAGGACTACATCGACGGCATCTCCATCCCGTACATCGTGATGGAGTACGTCGAGGGCTCCACCCTGCGCGAACTGCTGCACTCCGGCCGCCGGCTGCTGCCGGAACGGGCGCTGGAGATGACCATCGGCATCCTGCAGGCGCTGGAGTACTCGCACCGGGCCGGCATCGTGCACCGCGACATCAAGCCGGCCAACGTCATGCTGACCCGGCAGGGCAACGTCAAGGTCATGGACTTCGGCATCGCCCGGGCGATGGGCGACGCCGGCATGACGATGACGCAGACCTCCGCCGTCATCGGCACCGCCCAGTACCTCTCCCCCGAGCAGGCCAAGGGCGAGCAGGTGGACGCCCGCTCCGACCTCTACTCCACCGGCTGCCTGCTGTACGAGCTGCTGACCGTCCGCCCGCCGTTCGTCGGCGACTCGCCGGTCGCGGTGGCGTACCAGCACGTCCGGGAAGAGGCACAGCCGCCGTCCGTCTTCGACCCCGAGGTACGCCCCGAGATCGACGCGATCGTGCTGAAGGCGCTCGCCAAGGACCGCGACTACCGGTACCAGAGCGCCGACGAGATGCGCGACGACATCGAGCGCTTCCTCGACGGCCTGCCGGTGGCCGCCGCCCAGCAGGCCGCCGCCTACGGCATGGGCGCCGCCGGCTACGGCTACGACCAGAACGGCTACCCGCAGCAGCAGGACCCGTACGGCCAGACCAACGTGCTGCCGCAGCAGCCCGGCGCCGGTCCGACCACGGTGCTCCCGCACGCCGGCGGGCAGCCCGGCTACGGCCAGCAGGCCGGCTACCCGGACGACGGCTACGGCCAGACCTACGCCGGTGCCCCCGGCGGTGGCAGCGACGACGGCTACGGCCGCGGCGGCGGACGGCGCGGCGAGGAGCCGCCGAAGAAGAGCAACACCTCCTGGATCGTGCTGGCGGTGGCCGCCGTGCTGGTCCTGGTCGGCACCTTCTTCGTGGCCCAGGCGATGTTCGGCGGCAAGAAGGACGACACCACCAAGGAGCCGCCCAAGATCGCGGCGCCGAACCTGGTGGGCAAGAGCCTGGCCGACGCCAAGGCGGCCGCCGTTCAGGCCGGTCCCAAGCTGGTGGTGACCGAGGGCGAGAAGATCGCCTGCCCGGACACCAACATCAAGAAGGACCAGGTCTGCACCCAGAACCCGGCGGCCCCCACCCAGGTCGCCGAGACCGCCACCATCACGGTGCAGCTCTCCTCCGGCCCGGCCAAGTCGAACGTTCCGTCGGTGGTCGGCAAGACCAAGGACGCGGCGATCAAGGCGCTCGCCGACGCCGGTTTCACCAACGTCCTCCCCGAGTACAAGGACGACGACACGGCCCCGCAGGAGCAGGTCATCGCCCAGGACCCGGCGGCCAACGCGGCCGGTGACCCGACCGCCCAGGTCAAGCTGACCGTCTCGCAGGGCAAGGCCAAGACGGTGGTCCCGAGCGTGCTCGGCCAGCAGAAGGAGGCCGCGCAGGCCGCCCTGGAGAGCGCCGGCTTCCAGGTCGACGCGTCGAAGACCACGCTGACCAACGACCCGACCAAGGTCAACACCGTCGCCTCGCAGTCGCTCCAGGCGAACAGCAAGGTCCCGGCCAACTCGAAGATCGTTCTGACCATCTACAAGGCGCCGGACAAGGCCACCGTTCCGGCGTTGCAGAACGTCCCGCTCAAGGACGCCATCAAGCAGTTGCAGGACGCCGGCCTCGGCTTCAGTGTGTCCGGCCCGCAGGACCCGAACGCCGTGGTGACGGGCGTCAACCCGCCCGCGGGCACCAAGCTGGACCCGAACACCCAGGTGACCCTGATGACCAGGCCGGCTGATCCGGCCAAAGGGGACACCCCCAACCCACCGCCCACCAAAGGGGGGAACCCCTAGCCCCTGGTTCCCCTTCTTCTGAGGGAACGCCCACGGGCCCGCCGGCAGCCGCTACGAACGGCTTCGGCGGGCCCGTGGGCGTTCCTGCTGGCAGCCTCACTCGCGACGCCGGGCAGCGGCCCGCCGCGACCCCCGGCCGTCCGTCGGTCGGACCCTCCTGACCGGCCGGCGCCGACCGGTCAGGAGTGACGCAGCTCGGGCGGCGGGGTGCGCTTGGCGTCCATGTCGTCCACCCGGACCAGGCTGCCCCAGACCGCCATCCGGTAGCGCGAGGTGTAGACCGGCGTACAGGTCGTCAGGGTGATGTAGCGGCCCGGAGCCTGGTAGCCGGAGCCCTTGGGGACGGGGGCGACGATGCCGGTGTCGTACTTGGACGTCTCCGGCAGGGTGCTGTCCGCCTTGTAGACGTACCACTTGTCCTTGGTCTCGACCACGATCGCGTCGCCCTTGTGGACCGCGTCCAGGTCGTGGAACTTGGCGCCGTGGCCGTCCCGGTGCGCGGCGAGCGCGAAGTTCCCGGTCTCGTCCCAGGGCATCGCGGCGCGGTAGGGCTGCTCGTACACCCCGGCGACGCCCTCGGCCAGGGTGTCGGTGTCGGTACCCATCCGGATCAGCACCTGGTAGTTCCGGCCCATCGCGGGAACGTGCAGGAAGCCGACCCCGTCGCCCGCCGCGTAGGCCGTGCCGGGCCCTGTGGGCGCCCCCGAGGGGGCGCCCGGGGCGGCCTGAGGGGTGCCCGGACCGGCCCCGGCCGCCCAGGCGCTGCGCAGCTTGTCGGAGGCCTCGGAGGCGGAGCGGTCCGCCAGCACGTCCGTCCACCAGAGCGAGTACACGACGAACAGGCCGAGCACCAGGCCCAGGGTGATCAGCAGTTCGCCGAAGACACCGACCGCGGCCAGCGCGCGGCCCCGCCGCCGACGGGCGGGTGCGGGCGGCGGAAAGGCCTCTGCCGCCGGTTCCGCCCACTCCGCCGTCTCGTCCTGGGTCACGTGATCTCCCCCTCTGCCTGAGCGCCGTGCGACGGGCCGCCCGCCATGGTGCTAGTTGACCGTGAGGCCGGCCGGCTTGCCCTGGCTCCGCGGCCGTTCCTCGATCATCTTGCCAAAGACGATCAGCCTTGCCTTGGAACTGAACTCCGGCGTGCAGGTGGTCAGTGTGATGTACCGGCCCGCCTGGTTGTATCCGGCGCCGTTGGGGACGGGCTTGATCACACTGACGTTCGACGGCGGGGTCTCCGGAATGCCGCCGGTGACCTCGTAGGTGTAGTACGCGGTCGCGGTCTCCACCACGATCTTGTCGCCCTTGCCGAGCTGGTTGATGTGCCGGAACGGCTCACCGTGGGTGTTGCGGTGCGCGGCCAGCGCGAAGTTCCCGGCCTTGTCGGCCGGCATCCCGGTGCCGGAGTAGTGGCCCACCAGGCCCTTGTCGAGCACCGACGACTTGGCGGTGCCCTCCGCGATCGGGAACTTCAGGCCGAGCTTGGGCAGGTGGATGATCGCGAAGCCCTTGCCGGGCTCGAACACCTCCGGCTTGGCCGGGTCCGGCGCCGGCTGCCCCGGCGCGCCGGGGGCCGGGGCGGCGTCGAACTGCTGCTCCAGCTGGTTGCGGGCACCGTCGGCGGCCGCGTCGGCCTGCACATTGGTCCACCAGAGCTGGTACGAGACGAACAGCAGCATCACCACGCCGAGCGTTATGCACAGCTCACCGACCAGCCGGGCGGCCACCACGACCGGCGACTCCTTGGGCCGCACCCGCGCCGCTCCGCCGGCCCGGCCGCCCGCCCGGCGGCGCCCGCCGCCCGCGCGTACCGACATCCGGCCCTGGGCGGCACGCCGGCGCTCGGCCCGGCCACCGGTGGGCGGTTCCTCCTCGCGCGCCTGCGGAAGGCGCAGCTGGAGGGTCTGGTCGGCCAGCCAGGGGTACTCGGGCAGGCCTGCGCCGTCCCGGCCGTCCGCACCGCCCTGGCCGTCCGCACCGCCCTGGCCGTCCGCACCGCCCTGGCCGCCCGGAACGGGCTGCTCGGCCTGCTCGTACACGCCCCAGCCGTCGTCGGCCCCGCCCTGCGGCGGACCGGACTGCTGCGAGGGGTGGGACTGCTGGACCGGGATGTGGCCGCCGAGCCGGAGCTGCCGCTCCTGGTACGTCCGGTCGCCGGGCCCGCCCTGGTGGGCACCGTACGGATCGGTGCGGCTGTACTGGTCGCCGGCCCCGGGCCCGTCCGCCCCCGACTGGTAACGCCCCTCCGGACGCACCGCGGTCATCCCGCTCAGCCCCGGCCGATCACCGGGGCGAGCCCGGCCGAACGACCCACCGCCCGCGGATCGCCGCACTCGGCCAGCCAGTTGGCGAGCATCCGGTGGCCGCCCTCGGTGAGCACCGACTCCGGGTGGAACTGCACGCCCTCCACCAGCAGCTCCCGGTGGCGCAGGCCCATGATCACGCCGCTCTCGGTCCGGGCGGTGACCACCAGCTCGTCGGGCACGGTGGCCGGCTCGACCGCCAGCGAGTGGTACCGGGTCGCGGTGAGCGGCGAGGGCAGGCCCTCGAACACCCCGCCGTCCTCGTGCTCGACCAGCGAGGTCTTGCCGTGCAGCAGCTCCGGCGCCCGGCCGACCACCGCGCCGTACGCCACCGCGATCGACTGCAGGCCGAGGCAGACGCCGAAGACCGGCAGCCCGATCCTGGCGCAGTGGTGCACCATCTCGATGCAGACCCCGGCCTCCTCCGGCGCGCCGGGGCCGGGCGAGAGCAGCACCCCGTCGAAGCCCGCCTCGCCGTCGCGGCGCACCGCGTGCTCGACCGTCACCTCGTCGTTGCGCACCACCTCGCAGGTGGCGCCGAGCTGGTAGAGGTACTGGACCAGGTTGAAGACGAAGCTGTCGTAGTTGTCGACAACCAGGATGCGGGGGGAGGCCGGCTGGGAGGTCATTCGCGCGCTATCTCCGTGGGATGCGGGGGCTGGGAGGAAGAGCAGGGCCGCCGGATCAGCCGACGGCGCCGTCGCCGCCGTCCACTGTGACGTCGCCGAAGGGCAGCAGCGGTTCCGCCCACGGGAAGACGTACGTGAACAGGAGGTAGACCACCCCCAGGACGAGGAGCAGCGAGATGATGGCCCGGACCAGGGAATTCCCCGGAAGGTGACGCCAGATCCAGCCGTACATGGTGCTCCCTCGACGTAACAGACTGGGGTCAAGAGTAGACCCGTGATCTGAGCCCGGGGGGCGGCCCGCCGAGACGGCCCACCGGGCGGTGCCGGATCCGGGGGACGCCGGGCCGGTCGGCCGCTACTGACCGCCCGCCGAGCGCAGGTCGGTGGTGCCCGAGTAGCCGGGCACCGTGAGGTCGCCGCTCTCCTGGACCTTCCAGCCCAGCCCGTACGCCTGGACGTACTGCAGGTAGTTGCGGATCGCCGGGTCCGCGTCCACCGCCGCCCGCAGCACGTCCGTCTTCCCGACCGCCTTGACCACGTACGGCGGCGAGTAGACCCGGCCCTGGAGCAGCAGGGTGTTGCCCACGCAGCGGACGGCGCTGGTGGAGACGAGCCGCTGGTCCATCACCTGGACGCCTTCGGCGCCGCCCCGCCAGAGCGCGTTGACCACCGCCTGGATGTCCTGCTGGTGGATGACCAGGTCGTTGACGCCGGGCGCGGGCACCCCGGGGATGCGCGCGGTCGCGTTCGGCGGGGCGTCGTTGAGGGTGACGGTCAGGCCGGGCCCCTGGAGCGGGTCCAGCGCGGCGGCCTGGTGCAGGGTGTCCAGCCGGGCGGCGTCGGCCGGGCTGCGGCCCTGCTGCTGGGTCAGCTGCTGGGACCGGGCCTGGAGGTCGGCGAGCTGGGCCTGGGCCTGCTGGTTCTGCGAGCTCCGCTGGCGTATCACGTCGCCGAGGCTCAGCAGGGAGTTGTCGGTGCGCAGATCGGTGCCGCGGGCGGTCTGCGCGCTGATGTAGAAGAGCAGTCCGGCGAGCGCGAAGACGGCGCAGGTCAGGGCACGGCCGACAATTCGGGTGCCGGAAGCCCGGGTGCGGGCCGGCCGAGGGGGAATCGACAAATTAGGCACCGTACCCTTATCTCCTTCAGACCCGCAGAGCCACTACGCTAACGGACGCCGGTGGCATGTGCGGGGCCGGTCCCCATGGCATTCCGCACAGCCGTCAGCACCAGCCGCCTCACCTCCGCTGCACCCCCTGCGCGGTCTCACAGCGCATCGACAGGAGAGCTCCTCGTGCCGAAGTCTCGACTCCGCAAGAAGTCCGACTACACCCCGCCGACGACGGCCACGGTGAAGATCAGTTCGGGCCGCGGCTGGGTCGCCCCCCTGATGCTGGCGCTGTTCCTGGTCGGCCTGGTGTGGATCGTCACCTACTACGTGACCAGCGGCAGCTGGCCGGTGGAGAGCTGGCGGAACTGGAACATCCTGGTGGGCTTCGGCTTCATCGCCGCGGGATTCGGCGTCTCCACCCAGTGGAAGTGACGCCGGGGCCCCGCCCCTGAGCGTCTTCCGGCCCCGAGCACACCCGCCGTCCCGGACGTCACGTCCCGGGACGGCTCGGTGGTGCGCCCGCACTCCGCCGACCGGCCCGGTCGGCGGCCCCTCGCCGTGCCCTGCCCTGCCCCGACGCGACAATCGCGCTAACGCGACTATCGTGCTATCCGGCTTATCCACATGGTTATCCACACTGGGGAAAAGTCCCCCCAGGCTGTGGATAACTCGCGCCCGGCGCGCCTTCCGCACCCCTGCGCACCCTCCCCCGAATAGCAAATCCACACAGCAGGACACGCGTAGAACAGCCGTCCACCGCGCACTTCTCCCACCGGCTGTGCACAACCCCGCACCCGTTGTGGACAAACGTCCGGATGCGTCACCCGCCGTAGCGGGCCGTCCCGATCAGGACCAGCAGCAGCACCACGCCCGCCATCACCGCCACCGTGAGCCCCTGAACGGCCGTCCGGCGCTCGCGCGGGGCGTACATCAGCCCGATCGCGGTCAGCGTCCCCGCGACCAGCCCGCCGATGTGCGCCCGCCAGTCGATCGAGTGCACCGAGAAGGTGACGATCAGATTGAAGACCAGCAGCGCGATCACCGGGGCGAGCGGCGTCCTGGTCCTGCGGTACATCACCGCGGTGGCGCCGAACAGGCCGTAGACGGCGCCGGAGGCGCCCAGCGAGTTCATGAAGCCACCGGCCACCAGGAAGGCGAACGCGCTGCCGGCCAGGCCCGAGACCAGGTACAGGCCGAGATAGCGGAGCCGGCCGAGCGCCATCTCCAGCGGCGGCCCCATCACCCAGAGCACCACCATGTTGGTGGCGATGTGCCAGGGCGCGGTGTGCAGGAAGGTCGCGGTCAGCAGCCGGTACCACTGATCGGGCCCGGCCGCGACGCCGGACGGGAAGCCGGTGATCTGCGGCCCGACGCTGAACAGCGACAGGTCATTGGCGAGCCACGGCTTGAGCACGTACGCGGCCAGCACGAAGACCGCCAGATTGAGCCCGACCAGGACCTTGGTGACCAGCGCGCCGTCCGCGGTCAGCTGCCCGCCGAACCGGGTGGTCGCCCGCCGCACCTCGCGGTGGCCGCCGCTGACGCACTCCGGGCAGTGGAAGCCCACCGAGGCGCTCACCATGCACAGCGGGCAGATCGGCCGACCGCACCGGCCGCAGCCGATCCCGGTCTCCTGCTCGGGGTGCAGGTAGCACCGGTGCAGCCCGGACCCGCCCGTGGGCCGCGGCGTCGGATCGGCCGGCGGCCTTGGCTCGTCCGGGAGCATCAGCGGTCGTCCCTTCTCCTGCGCGGACCCGGCGCCACCCGCCGAACGGGGTACCACCGGAACCGTCAGCGTACTGCGGCCGGATCAACGACGGGGTGATCCCCGTCGACTCGATCGTGACCCCGTCCCGGGCCGTTCACACCCGTCCCGCCCGGCGCCGCCACCGCCGCCACCGCGCCGCCCGCGCCCCGCGTACGGCCCACTCCGGAGTGCTGGTGGACAAATCAGCATGCATGATCAGCATTCAGGTGGATATGTGCATAAAGGACGCCACCAGGAGGAGAGACTCGTGACCCGTTTGGACTCAGCCCGTGAGACGGCCGGCAAGACCCGGGACGCCCTCGTGCCCTATGCCGCCACCGCCAAGGACACCGCGGCACAGCTGGCGGACGACGCGAAGCAACGCCTGGGGCCCGCCCTGGACGCACTCGGCCCGAAGGCCGCCCAGGCCGCCCACAGCGTCCGCGTCCAGTACGACAGACATGTCGCCCCGCAGTTCGGTCACGCCTTCGCCAGCCTGCCCCCCGAGGCCCAGCAGCACGCCCTCAAGGCCCTGCACCGCACCCAGGAGGCCGCTCTGGCCGCCCGGCTCTCCGCGGCCCGCGCCGCCGACCAGGCCAGGAGCAACGTCGGCCCCAAGGTGGTGCAGGTGGTCGAGGAGGCCCGCGCGGCCGTCACCCCGGTCGCCCAGGAGGCCCAGACCCGCGGCGCCGCCGCGCTGACCGCGCTCCAGGGCAATGTCACCTCCGCCGAGATCAGCCACCTCGCCGCCCGCAACCTCAGGAAGAAGCAGTGCAACGCCTGGGCCACCGGCCTGGCGGTGGCCGGCGCCGTCGCGATCGGCAGCGGCATCGTGATCTGGCAGTGGTGGCGGCACCGCAGCAACCCCGAGTGGCTGGTCGAGCCGCCGGCCGGGCAGTCCGCGACGACCAGCGGGGAGGGCGGCCCCGCCGCGACGGCCCCGCACACCGGCGCCCACGCCGTGGGCG
Organism: Kitasatospora sp. NPDC092286; assembly: GCF_044755565.1. NCBI lineage: Bacteria > Bacillati > Actinomycetota > Actinomycetes > Kitasatosporales > Streptomycetaceae > Kitasatospora > Kitasatospora sp. NPDC092286. The sequence goes on from NZ_JBIVRD010000028.1 coordinate 43,067, forward strand.
GCGGCGCTCCGGCCGGATCACCGGTGGACGAATCGGACCCGGAGACCGGGAGCGAGGCGGCCACCGACGCCACCAGGCCCGGTCCGCCACCCGGCGAGGAGGACGACCACCCCAAGCCGCACGACCCGCGCAAGCCGCACTGACCGGCCGCACGGGCGCGAGAACGCCGATCGGCCGCTGACCCGGATTCAGGTCAGCGGCCGATCGGCTGTTTCCACAGCTGTGAACTGTGGAGCTTAGGAGACTCGAACTCCTGACATCTGCCTTGCAAAGGCAGCGCTCTACCAACTGAGCTAAAGCCCCTCGACGGCACCACTCGTACCGACGGGCACTAGCGTACCGGGTCCTGGCGCGAATCCCACGCCCTCTCCCCGCACCTTCCGCCGGGACGGTGTCCGGAAGCCGGCCGGCCCGGTCGCAGGACCGGGCCGGCCGGCCCGGGAGGCGCCGCCCGGCGCCTCCGAAGATCGTCGATCGTCAGATCGTCCGGGGCCTCAGCGACCGGCCGGGACCGGGTCGGTGGCCTCGGTCCACAGGTCCTGCTCGGCGCGGTCCGCCTGGACCTGACGGTAGACAAAGAAGCCGCCGAGGGCGACCAGGGCGACCAGGAGAAGCTTCTTCACCGCGGGACCTCGTCCTTCTTGCGTTGCGGACTCAACAGCCGTGCTCCGGCCGGATTGGCCGGGCCGACGAGTCCATGAGTTGTTTCGAGTGCGAACGGGCTGTCGGGTGCCGGACTGCCCTTGCGGCCGATGATACACACCGGTGTCCCAATCGTGACCAGCCGCCGCTGCCTCCAACCAACCGGTCCGGCCGGAGGATTGACGCCACACCTTCTGCCCTGCGGCCGGCCCGCCCACGACACCCCGGGACCGCCGCCCGAACCGCTACCGGCGCGTCGTCGGCACCACCACCGCCGTACCGGCCGCCAGGTCCACCCTGGTCCTGGGCGGCGCCCCCTCGCCCTCCTCGTCGCGCAGCATCAGCGTGCTCCGCCGCTCGTCCAGCTCGTGCTGCTTTCCGGCCGCGAACTGCGCGTGCAGCTGCTCGAACCCCGTCGCCGAGACCTGCCCCTCCCGGCCCGTCCCCCGCCAGGGCACCCAGCGCGACTTCCGCGCCCGCAGCGCCAGCTGATCGAGAAAGGCCAGGGCCACCAGCGCACAGACCAGCCCCGGAATGCTCATCGCCCAGAACAGCGCCATACCGCCACCATCCCTCCACTCGCCCTACCCCCGACAACACCCGGGGACGGCGCGCAGTTCCGGCGGCGGCCAAGAAAACGTCGAAGGGCCCGGAGTGAGATCACTCCGGGCCCTTCGCGCCGGTGGGCCTAACAGGACTTGAACCTGTGGCCTCTTCCTTATCAGGGAAGCGCTCTAACCGTCTGAGCTATAGGCCCTTGCCGCACTGAAAGATTAGCGGACCGATGGCCGATCTCCCAAATCCGGGTCGGCGGGGGTCGCGGCGGCGGGTTCGGGACCGGTGGCGAAGGGCCGCAGGTGGGGGGTGTCGGCCGGGCGCAGCAGCCACTCCTCGCGGGTGGCGGGGAACCGGGCCTCGCCCTCGGGGCCGGTACGGACGGCGAGGATCTGGTTGACCCCGATGCGGTTCTGCTCGAAGGCCAGCGCGGACGCCGTCATGTACAGCCGCCAGACCCTGGCCCGGCCGCGACCGGCCAGACCGACCGCCTCCGTCCAGCGCGCCTCCAGGTTGGCCACCCACTCGCGCAGGGTCAGGCCGTAGTGCTCCCGCAGCGACTCGACGTCGCGGACCTCGAAACCGGCCTCCTCCAGCCGGGCCACCGTGCTGCCGACCGGGGAGAGCTCCCCGTCGGGGAAGACGTAGCGGTCGATGAACGGGCTGGTGCGGTGCGGCTCACCGGGGTGGTCGGGGCGGCGGGCGATCTGGTGGTTGAGCAGCCGGCCGCCGGGCACCAGCAGCCCGTGCAGGCCCTCGGCGTAGACGCGGTACTGCTCGGCGCCGACGTGCTCGGCCATGCCGACGCTGGAGATCGCGTCGAAGGGGCCGTCCTGGATCTCCCGGTAGTCCTGGAGGCGGACCTCGACCCGCCCGGAGAGACCGGCCTCCTCGATCCGCCGCCGGGCCAGCGCGACCTGCTCGGTCGAGATGGAGACGCCGACCGCGGTGACCCCGTAGTGCTCCGCCGCGTGCAGCAGCAGCGAGCCCCAGCCGCAGCCGACGTCCAGCAGCCGCATCCCGGGCCGCAGGCCGAGCTTGCGGCAGATCAGGTCGAGCTTGGCCTCCTGGGCCGCCTCCAGGCTCTTGGCGGCGGGCACCCAGTACGCGCAGGAGTACACCATCGACGGGCCCAGTACGAGGGCGTAGAAGTCGTTCCCGACGTCGTAGTGGTGGCTGATGGCCGCGCGGTCCCGGCTGCGGCTGTGCAGCCGCCCCTGGACGGCCCTGGCCTCCTCCGGCGGCGGGACGGGCCGCGGGCCCAGCGCACCGGCCCGCAGCAGGGCCGCGAGCACCCGGCGGCCCTTGGGGCCGAGCACATCGGCCGGGCCGAGCCGCAGCCGGCGGATCTCGGGCCGCTCGGCGAAGAGCGCCACGGCCGCCAGCACCTCGTAGAGGTCGGCGCCGGGGGCGAGCTCCAGGTCCCCCGAGACATAGGCGCGGGCCAGGCCCAGTTCGCCCGGCTGCCAGAGCAGGCGGCGCAGTGCCCGGCGGCCGCGCAGCACCACGGTGGGCGCCCCCGGTGGCCCGGCGACACTGCCGTCCCACGCCTGCACCCGCAGCGGCACCGGGATCCCCAGTAGCCCCTCCAGGGCCTCGACCAGTTGACTTGCGAGCTGAGCCATCGCGCGCCTCCGTCCAGCCGTACCTGCACAGCCGTACCAGCCCCGGCCAGTCGGACCGGGGGGCGGCCTGCGGCAGTCGGAGCCCGGAACGGGCGCACCCAGCTAATCCCACCGCGCCCGGCCCCAAATCGGGCGGCACGCCGCGGGAGTCGGCTGTCACCCGAATGCCAGCGGGCCCCGCAGGCTGCAACAGCCTGCGGGGCCCGCCCATTCCGTCCGCGGACGGAAATCTGACCCGGGATCAGAAACCGGCCGGTGTGGCCGGGATCAGTCCTCCTCGGCCAGGGTCAGCTCGATGCCGCCGGTGAAGCCGGCCGCCGCGTTGTAGATGAACGCGGAGAGCGTGGACAGCGCGGTCAGCAGCACCACGTCGACCACCGCGATCAGCGAGGTGAAGGTCATCACCTTGCCGAAGCCGACGTAGTCCATCAGGTTGAGGCCGCCGGTGGTGTCCGAGCCGGTGACGTCCTTCAGGGTCTTGGTCAGCGAGTCGAAGACGCCGAGCGAGTCCAGCGTCATCCACAGCACCGCGGCCGCGACGATGATGATGATCCCGACCGCCAGCGACAGCAGGAAACTGACCTTCATGACCGACCAGGGGTCGGCCTTGGTCACCCTCAGCCGGGCCTTGCGGGTCCGGCCCAGGCCCGCTCCGGCCGGGGCCGGTGCGCCGGCCGGCCGACGCGCGGCGGCCCCGCCGGGAACGGGCGTACCGCCGGGCGGGGTGTTGCCCACCCTGGTCCCCCGGGGCGGCGTCGGCTGCCCCTTGGCGTACGTGGTCGGCTGCGAAAACCCGCCCTGCCCCGGCGCACCCGAAGCCGGCGGTGTCGGCTGACCGCCGTAGGTCCCCCCGCCGCCCTGACCCGCCGCACCGACCGGTGGCATCAGCGAGGTGGACGCGGCCGGGTGCTCGGCCGGCGGCTGCGGCCCGCCGTACCCCCCGCCGCCCTGTGCTGCGCCCGGACGGCCGCCGGTGGCTCCTCCCGCAGCACCCGTGGCTCCACTCACCTGGTCCTCCCGCACTTCCCGCCAGGACGGCTGCGCCGGCCTGCTTCGTCACTCGTCACCCCAGCGCCCGGCGGGATTGCCCGGAACTGGTCGGCGGCCGGTACCGCCGCGCCCTGTACGGACGCGGCGGTACCGGCCGACGCGATCGGGATCAGGCCTGGGCGTCCTCGCCGCCCGGCGCCGTCTCCACACCCTCGATACCCTCGGCCGACCCGGTGGACTCGGCGGACTCGGTACCCGCCGCCTCGTCCTCCGTGCCCTCCTCGTCCTCGGCCTCCGCGTTGCGGGCCATGCCCACCACCGCGTCGCGCTTTCCGAGGTTGATCAGTTGGACGCCCATGGTGTCACGTCCGGTTTCACGAACCTCGGAAACCCTTGTACGAATCACCCCACCCGAGAGGGTGATCGCCATGATCTCGTCGGTGTCGTCCACCACCAGAGCGCCGACCAGCGAGCCCCGGCCCTCGACGATCTTCGCCGCCTTGGTGCCGTAGCCGCCGCGTCCCTGGACACGGTACTCGTCCACCCCGGTGCGCTTGGCGTAACCGCCGTCGGTGGCGGTGAAGACGTACGTCCCTGGACGCACCACGTTCATCGAGAGCAGTTCGTCGTCCTCGCGGAAGGACATGCCCTTGACGCCCGAGGTCGCGCGGCCGGTGGGCCGCAGCGCGTCGTCGGTGGCGGTGAACCGGATCGACTGGGCCTTCTTGGAGACCAGCAGCAGGTCGTCCTCGGCGGAGACCAGCTCGGCACCGATCAGCTCGTCGTCCCGGCCCTGGTCGTCCTGGCGCAGGTTGATCGCGATCAGGCCGCCGGAGCGCGGGGAGTCGTAGTCCTTCAGCTGGGACTTCTTCACCAGACCGGCCCGGGTCGCGAGGACCAGGTACGGCTTGTCCTCGTAGGTGCGCACCGCCATCACCTGGGTGATGTGCTCCTCCGGCTGGAAGGCCAGCAGGTTGGCCACGTGCTGGCCGCGGGCGTCGCGCCCGGCGTCCGGCAGCTCGTAGCCCTTGGCGCGGTAGACCCGGCCCTTGTTGGTGAAGAACAGGATCCAGTTGTGGGTCGTCGTCACGAAGAAGTGGTCGACGAGGTCGTCCTGCTTCAGCTGGGCGCCGCGCACGCCCTTGCCGCCGCGCTTCTGCGAGCGGTAGAGGTCGGAGCGGGTCCGCTTGACGTAGCCACCACGGGTGATGGTGACGACGATGTCCTCCTCGGCGATGAGGTCCTCGATGGAGAGGTCGCCGTCGGACGGGATCAGGGTGGAGCGCCGCTCGTCGCCGTACTTCTCGACGATCGCGGTGAGCTCCTCGGAGATGATCTCGCGCTGGCGGCCCGGCGAACGCAGGATCGCGTTGTACTCGTCGATCTTGCGCTGCAGCTCGTCGTGCTCGTCGGTGATCCGCTGGCGCTCCAGGGCAGCCAGGCGGCGCAGCTGCATCTCGAGGATCGCGTTGGCCTGGAGCTCGTCGATGGAGAGCAGGCCCATCAGGCCGGTGCGGGCGGCGTCGGCACTCTCCGAGGCCCGGATCAGCGCGATGACCTCGTCGATCACGTCCAGGGCGCGCAGCAGGGCGCGCAGGATGTGCGCCCGCTCCTCGGCCTTGCGCAGCCGGAAGGTGGTGCGCCGGACGATGACCTCGACCTGGTGGTTGACCCAGTGCCGGATGAAGGCGTCCAGCGAGAGCGTGCGCGGCACGCCGTCGACCAGGGCCAGCATGTTGGCGCCGAAGTTGGTCTGCAGGTCGGTGTGCTTGTAGAGGTTGTTCAGCACGACCTTGGCGACGGCGTCGCGCTTGAGCACGATCACCAGGCGCTGGCCGGTGCGCGAGGAGGACTCGTCGCGGACGTCGGCGATGCCGGCGACCTTGCCGTCCTTGACCAGGTCGGCGATCTTCAGCGCGAGGTTGTCCGGGTTGACCTGGTACGGCAGCTCGGTGATCACCAGGCACTGGCGGCCCTGGATCTCCTCGACCTCGACCACGGCGCGCATGGTGATCGAGCCGCGCCCGGTGCGGTACGCCTCCTCGATCCCGCGGCGGCCGACGATCAGGGCGCCGGTCGGGAAGTCCGGGCCCTTGATCCGCTCGATCAGGGCCTCCAGCAGCTCCTCGTTGGAGGCGTCCGGGTGCTCCAGCGCCCAGAGCGCGCCGGAGGCGACCTCGCGGAGGTTGTGCGGCGGGATGTTGGTGGCCATGCCGACCGCGATGCCGGTGGCACCGTTGATCAGCAGGTTGGGGATGCGCGCGGGCAGGACGGTGGGCTCCTGCGAGCGGCCGTCGTAGTTGGCGGCGAAGTCGACGGTCTCCTCGTCGATGTCCCGCATCATCTCCATGGCCAGCGGCATCATCTTGCACTCGGTGTAGCGCATGGCCGCGGCCGGGTCGTTGCCCGGGGAGCCGAAGTTGCCGTTGCCGTCGACCAGCGGCATCCGCAGCGACCACGGCTGGGCCAGCCGGACCACGGTGTCGTAGATCGAGGTGTCGCCGTGCGGGTGGTAGTTGCCCATGACGTCGCCGACGACGCGGGCGCACTTGTAGTAGCCCTTCTCGGGGCGGTACCCGCCGTCGTACATCGCGTAGAGCACGCGCCGGTGCACCGGCTTGAGGCCGTCGCGGACCTCGGGGAGCGCCCGGCTGACGATCACGCTCATCGCGTAGTCGAGGTAGGAGCGCTGCATCTCGGTCTCGAGCTCGATCGGCTCGACCCGGGACACGAAGGTGTCGGTGGCGGTGCTGGCGTCCGGCTGCTCGCCGTCGGGACGGTTGTCGTCGACCACTGGTGGTCAGTTTCCTTTCACGCGTGACTGGACTGTGCTGGCGGGGAGGGCCCCGGTCACACGTCCAGGAAGCGGACGTCCTTGGCGTTGCGCTGGATGAAGGAGCGGCGGGCCTCGACGTCCTCGCCCATCAGGACCGAGAACAGGTCGTCGGCACGGGCCGCGTCCTCCAGGGTGACCTGCATGAGCAGCCGGTGGGCCTGGTCCATGGTGGTGACCCGGAGCTCCTCGGCGTTCATCTCGCCGAGACCCTTGAAGCGCTGGATCGCGTCGTCCTTCGGCAGCCGTCGGCCGGCCGCGACGCCGGCCGCGATGGTGGCGTCCCGCTCGCGGTCGGAGTAGACGTAGTCGAAGTCGTCCTTGCCCCACTTGATCTTGTACAGCGGCGGCATCGCCAGGTACACGTACCCGGACTCGACCAGCGGCCGCATGAAGCGGAACAGCAGGGTCAGCAGCAGGGTGCGGATGTGCTGTCCGTCGACGTCGGCGTCCGCCATCAGGACGATCTTGTGATAGCGGAGCTTGGACTCGTCGTAGTCCTCCTGGATGCCGCAGCCGAAGGCCGAGATCAGCGCCTGGACCTCGGTGTTCTGCAGCACCTTGTCGATCCGGGCCTTCTCGACGTTCAGGATCTTGCCGCGGATCGGGAGGATGGCCTGGATCCGCGGGTCGCGGCCCTGCTTGGCCGAGCCGCCGGCGGAGTCACCCTCGACGATGAAGATCTCGCACTCGGCCGGGTCCTTGGACTGGCAGTCGCTGAGCTTGCCCGGCAGCGAGGCGCTCTCCAGCAGGCCCTTGCGGCGGGTCAGGTCACGGGCCTTGCGGGCGGCGACGCGCGCGGTGGCGGCCTGGATGGACTTGCGGATGATGTCCGCGGCCTCGTTGGGGTTGCGGTCCAGCCAGTCGTTCAGCTGCTCGTGGACCACCCGCTGGACGAAGGTCTTCGCCTCGGTGTTGCCGAGCTTGTCCTTGGTCTGGCCCTCGAACTGCGGCTCGCCGAGCTTGACCGAGATGATCGCGGTCAGACCCTCGCGGATGTCCTCGCCGGAGAGGTTGTCGTCCTTCTCGCGGAGCAGCTTCTTGTCCCGCGCGTAGCGGTTGACCAGGCCGGTCAGCGCGGCGCGGAAGCCCTCCTCGTGGGTACCGCCGCCGTGCGTGTGGATGGTGTTGGCGAAGCTGTAGACCCCCTCGGTGTAGGAGGAGTTCCACTGCATCGCGATCTCCACCGAGATCGCCTTGTCCTTGTCCTCCGCCTCGAAGTCGATCACCGAGGGGTGGATGACCTCGCCCTTGCGGGAGTTGAGGTGGGCGACGAAGTCGGCGATGCCGCCGTCGTACTTGTACGTGACGGAGAGCGGCCTGCCCTCCTCGTCCGCGTGCTCGGGGCGCTCGTCGATCAGCGAGATGGACAGGCCCTTGTTGAGGAAGGCCATCTCCTGGAAGCGCCGGGAGAGCGTCTCGAAGGAGTAGACGGTGGTCTCGAAGATGTCCCCGTCGGCCCAGAACGTGACCGTGGTGCCGGTCCGGTCGGTCGGCTCGCCCTTGACCAGCGGACCGGTCGGGGCACCCATCTTGTAGTCCTGGGTCCAGATGCTGCCGTCCTTGTGGATCTCCACGGAGAGCCTGGTGGACAGCGCGTTCACCACGGAGACGCCGACACCGTGCAGACCGCCGGAGACGGCGTAGCCGCCGCCGCCGAACTTGCCGCCGGCGTGCAGGACGGTGAGCACGACCTCGACGGCCGGCTTGTCCTGACCTGGGACGATGTCCACCGGGATGCCGCGGCCGTTGTCGACCACCCGGACCGCGCCGTCGGCGAGGAGCGTGACGTCGATGGTGTCGGCGTACCCGGCCATCGCCTCGTCGACGGAGTTGTCCACGACCTCCTGCACCAGGTGGTGCAGCCCGCGCTCACCGGTCGAACCGATGTACATGCCGGGGCGCTTGCGGACGGCGTCGAGGCCTTCCAGCACCTGGATGTTGCTACCGGTGTAGGTGCTCTCGGTCGCCTGGTCGGTCTGGTCTGGGGTCTGGCTGGGGTTGCCGGAATCGGCCACGAAGCGCCCTCTCTGGCACAGCACGGGCCGCATCCCCACCCCGTGTGGGCGGGCGTGCGACCACGGCGTTTCGACTCGGTTGCCACTAGCAACAGTGTTTGGCCTTCAGTCTACCGGTACGACTGACATAGATGGGCGTTTGGCAGCCTCTGAGGGCAGATACGCCGCCCTGAATCCCCTCTGCACGTGTCCCGATACTCGCCCCGGGGGCCCAGACCGCCTGGAAGGGCCGTCAGGGGTTCCGGAGGATCCCGGTCCGCTCGCGACCCGGCCGGCCGGACTCAGCCCCAGGTGTCGCCCGGCCCCTTGCTCCCCGGCGCGCGCAGCCGTCCGTAACCGCGTACCGGGGCGGCGGGGCCCAGCACCTTGATCACCTTGACCGTGCCATGGCCCAGCTCGTGGTTCAGGCGGGCCACCAACTGCCTGGCCAGCCAGCGCAGTTGAGTTGCCCATGCGGTGGAGTCGCACTGCACGGTGAGCACCGCTGCCGCGTCGTCGTAGGAGGTGGGCTCACAGTGCGCCGCGATGTCCGGGCCGACGATCTGGCTCCACCGGCCCATCACCCCGCCGACCGCCGCCGAGGACTCCCAGCCGCGCTCGGTCAGCAGCCGGTTCAGCGCGGCGCCCAGCGGCACCGGGTCGCGGCCGTCCGAGCGCGCTCCGCTGCGCAGCCCGTGCCGCTTCGCCTCGCGCTTCTCCCGGACCTGCTCGCCGCGCTCCCGGGCCTGTGCCCGGGCCGCCCGCAGCGCCGAGCGGGCCAGGTCGGCACCGGTCAGCCGGGCGCCGGCCGGCACCGGGCCGGAGGGCTTCGGGAAGTGCTCCGCCGGCTCGCTCACGGCGATCTCCTTTCCCCAGCCTGTGGACAACCGTCGCGGTCGCGCGCCGGTGAGCCGTCCAGCGTACGGGAGCGGCCGGACCTCAGGCGTCGACCCGGCGCACCGCGCCGTCCGCCACCGTGTAACGGGCCCCGGCCAGCGCCTTCGGCACGTCCTCGGCGACGGCCGCGGTGACCAGCACCTGCTCGCCGCCGGCGACCAGCTCGGCCAGCCGGTCCCGGCGGGAGGCGTCCAGCTCGGCGAAGACGTCGTCCAGGATCAGCACCGGCTCCCCGCCGTCGGCGCGCAGCAGCTCGTACGAGGCCAGCCGCAACGCCAGCGCGAACGACCAGGACTCGCCGTGGCTCGCGTAGCCCTTGGCCGGCAGCGGGCCGAGCTTGAGCACCAGTTCGTCGCGGTGCGGCCCGACCAGCGTCAGCCCGCGCTCGACCTCCTGCTTACGGGCGGCCTGGAGGGCCCGCAGCAGCTGTTCCTCGGCCTGCTCCCGGCTGCCCGGCAGCTCGCCCTCGAAGGAGCTCCGGTACTCCAGCCCGATCTCGCCGCCGGCCGGCGCGAGCTGCCCGTACGCGGCCGCCACCAGCGGCTGCAGGGCAGCCACCAGCTGGATCCGGAAGGCGGTCAACTCCGCTCCGGCGCGCGCCAGATGGCCGTCCCAGACCTCCAGGGTGGAGAGGTCGGCACCCTTGCCGCCACCGGCCCGGCGGGCCATCGCGGCGGTCTTCAGCAGGGCGTTGCGCTGCTTGAGCACCCGCTCGTAGTCCTGCCGGACCCCGGCCAGCCGGGGGGCCCGGGCGGTCAGCAGCTCGTCCAGGAAGCGCCGGCGCTCGCCCGGGTCCCCCTTGACCAGGCTGAGGTCCTCGGGGGCGAACAGCACGGTGCGCAGCAGGCCCAGCACGTCGCGCGGGCGGACGTTGTCGGAGCGGTTGATCCGGGCCCGGTTGGCCTTGCCGGGGGTGATCTCCAGCTCGACCAGGGTGCTGCGGGCGCCGGCCAGCACCGAGGCGCGGATCACCGCCCGCTCCGCGCCGAGCCGGATCAACGGGGCGTCGGTGGCCACCCGGTGGCTGCCCAGGGTGGCGATGTAGCCGATCGCCTCCACCAGGTTGGTCTTGCCCTGGCCGTTGGGGCCGACGAAGGCCGTCACGCCCGGGTCGAGGGGTACCTCGGCCCGGGCGTAGGAACGGAAGTCGGCGAGCGACAGATGCGCGACGTGCATGGCTGTGGACTGCGCTCGCCTTCTGTGGAAAACCGGTGGGACTACTTGGACTCGACCGCGTGGCCGCCGAACTGGTTGCGCAGCGCGGCGATCATCTTCATCTGCGGCGAGTCGTCCTGGCGGGAGGCGAACCGGGCGAACAGCGAGGCGGTGATCGCCGGCAGCGGCACGGCGTGGTCGATCGCGGCCTCGACGGTCCAGCGGCCCTCGCCGGAGTCGGCGGCCCAGCCCTTGAGCTTGGCCAGGTGCTCGTCGTCGTCCAGGGCGCGGACGGCCAGGTCGAGCAGCCAGGAGCGGATCACGGTGCCCTCCTGCCAGCTGCGGAAGACCTCGCGCACGTCGGTCACCTCGGGGGCGGCCTCCAGCAGCTCCCAGCCCTCGGCGAAGGCCTGCATCATCGCGTACTCGATGCCGTTGTGGACCATCTTCGCGAAGTGGCCGGCACCGACCGCGCCCGCGTGGACGGAGCCGAAGTCGCCCTCGGGCTTGAGCGCGTCGAAGACCGGCTGGACCTTGGCGACGTGCTCGGCGTCGCCGCCGTACATCAGCGCGTAGCCGTTCTCCAGGCCCCAGACGCCGCCGGAGACGCCGCAGTCCACGAAGCCGATGCCCTTGGCGGCCAGCGCCTCGGCGTGCTTGATGTCGTCGGTCCAGCGGGAGTTGCCGCCGTCGACCACCACGTCGCCGGGGGAGAGCAGCTCGGCGAGCTCGTCGACGGTCGCCTGGGTGGCGGCCCCGGCCGGGACCATGACCCAGACCACACGCGGGCCCTGAAGCTTGGTGACGAGCTCCTGGAGGCTCTCGACGTCGGAGATGTCCGGGTTGCGGTCGTAGCCGATGACGGTGTGGCCGGCGCGGCGGATCCGCTCGCGCATGTTGCCGCCCATCTTGCCGAGACCGATGAGGCCGAGCTCCATGACCAAGTCCTTACCTGTGGTGACGTGCCTGCCGGCGGCGCCCTTGCCGCGCTGTCCTGAGCCTACGCGCTGAAGCGACAGGGCCTCCCCGCGGTCGGGCCGACCGGGGGAGGCCTTCCACAGGCTGTGCACAGCCTGTGGGTAACGCGTGCGGCGCCGGCGGGGATCAGCCGGAGAGGCGGACCGGCATGATCAGGTACTGGTACGCCTCGTCCGCCTCGGCGTCCACCGAGGCCTTGCCGCTGAGCAGGGCCGGCTTGGTCGGCGTGGTGAAGCTCAGCTGGGCGTAGGCGGAGTCGATGGCCTTGAGGCCCTCCTCCAGGTAGCCCGGGTTGAAGGCGATCGAGATGGAGTCGCCCTCCAGGGAGGCGTCGATCCGCTCGGTGGCCTGGGCGTCGTCGCCCGAACCGGCCTCCAGGGTGAGGACGCCCTCCTCGAAGTTCAGCCGGACCGGGGTGTTGCGCTCCGCGACCAGCGAGACGCGCTTGAGCGCCTCCAGGAAGGGCTGGGTCTGGATCGCCGCGATGGCGTTGAACTCGGTCGGGAAGAGGCTGCGGAACTTCGGGAACTCGCCCTCCAGCAGCCGGGTGGTGGTCCGGCGGCCCGCGCCCTCGAAGCCGACCAGGCCCTCGCCCGCGCCGCCCGAGGAGAGCGCGATCGAGACGTTGTCGCCGCTGCCCAGCGACTTGGCGATGTCCTGCAGGGTCTTGGCGGGCACCAGGGCGACCGCGGAGATGTCCGGCTGCTCGGGCTTCCAGAGCAGCTCGCGGACGGCGAAGCGGTAGCGGTCGGTGGCGGCCAGGGTGATCCGGTCGCCCTCGATCTCGACCCGCACACCGGTGAGCACCGGCAGGGTGTCGTCACGGCCGGCGGCCACCGCGGCCTGGCTGACCGCGGAGGCGAAGACGTCTCCGGAGACGGTGCCGGTCGCGGTCGGCATCTGGGGCAGGGCCGGGTACTCGTCCACCGGGAGGGTGGGGAGGGTGAACCGCGAGCTGCCGCAGACCACGCTGACCCGCTGGCCGTCGGTGGAGATCTCCACAGGCCTGTTGGGAAGGTTGCGCGAGATGTCGTTGAGCAGCCGGCCGGAGACCAGGACGGTGCCGGCCTCCTCGATGTCGGCCTCCAGCTCGACCCGGGCCGAGACCTCGTAGTCGAAGCCGGACAGCGCCAGGCTGCCCTCCTGCGCCGTCAGCAGCAGGCCGGCCAGCACCGGCACCGGCGGCCGTGCCGGGAGGCTGCGGGCAGCCCAGGCCACCGCCTCCGCGAGGACGTCACGCTCCACCCGGAACTTCACCGGTAACCGCCTCCTGGATCGAGCGCTCCCGCTCGCAAGTCTGGTTCGTCTGGTCTTGATCGTCGGTTCGGCTGGCCGCCGAGCTCTGCCGCTCCGCTTCCAGTCGCCGAGGACAGTCTGACGTACTCCACCGACAGACGGGGCAGACGGGCGGAAGCAACCCGAACAGATGTCGGGGATCCGTTGTCCACAGATTTTGGCCCCACCCGCTTTTGAACGAGTCGATGGGTCTATAGGTGTAGCAGTAGTAGTAGGGCCTGTGGAAACCGTGGATAACCCCGTTCGCGCAGGTCAGGCCGGGTTTTTTGTCCACAGGATGTGTGGACGGCGGCTGTGGACGAACACGGCCCGCTGTGGACGGCGGAGCGTTACCCACAGGGCACGCTGGGTATCCACAGGTTATCCCCAGCGCTGTCCCCAGATCCGGCCCCGGTTATCCACGGGCGCCGGTCAACATTTCGTGACGCCTTTCACACCAGGGCATGAACGTGGGTACACGCTTGTCGAACTGTGGACGCGCCTGTGGACAACCTGGGGATAACCCCGCCCTCCCTGGGGACAACCGGTGGATAACCCGGACGGCCCACTGACGGGCCGCCAACTGTCCACACCCTGTGGATAACGGTTGTGCACAAGTCCACAGGCACCTGACCTGCGCGGAAGAGCGTAGCGGCGCTCGGCCTGTGGAGGAATTCTGGATAACTTCCGGTTCCCCGCCCTGTGGACGGCGGGGAACCGGTCCAGCCTGTGGATTTCGGCCCTGCGCGCCGGGGCGGTTCGAATCCCCGGTCAGATGTTCGGCGCGGCCTGCGGGCTGGCGGAGCGTCCGTCGCAGGCATCCCTGCCCAGCCGGACGGCGGTACACACCTGTGGATACGCGAAAAGGGCGTCAGGACCGCTCCTGACGCCCTCCAACGGCCGTGGACGGCCTAGCTCTTGATGCGGTTGGTCAGTTCGGTGACCTGGTTGTAGATCGAGCGACGCTCGGCCATCAGCGAGCGGATCTTGCGGTCCGCGTGCATCACCGTGGTGTGGTCGCGTCCGCCGAACTGGGCGCCGATCTTCGGCAGTGAGAGGTCGGTCAGCTCCCGGCAGAGGTACATGGCGATCTGGCGAGCCGTCACCAGCACCCGGCTGCGCGAGGATCCGCAGAGGTCGTCCACGCCCAGCCCGAAGTAGGCCGCGGTCTGCTGCATGATGACCTGCGCGGTGATCTCCGGTCCGGCATCCTCGTCCCCGCCCGGAATCAGGTCCTTGAGGACGATGCCGGCCAACTCCAGGTCCACCGGCGCCCGGTTGAGGTTGGCGAAGGCGGTGACCCGGATCAGGGCGCCCTCCAACTCCCGGATGTTGCGGGTGATTCGGGACGCGATGAACTCCAACACATCCGCCGGGGCGTTCAGTTGCTCCTGGATCGCCTTCTTGCGCAGGATCGCGATCCGGGTCTCCAGCTCCGGCGGGGTGACGTCGGTGATCAGCCCCCACTCGAAGCGGTTGCGCAACCGGTCCTCCAGCGTGATCAGTTGCTTGGGCGGCCGGTCCGAGGAGAGGACGATCTGCTTGTTCGCGTTGTGCAGGGTGTTGAAGGTGTGGAAGAACTCCTCCTGCGTGGACTCCTTGCTCGCCAGGAACTGCACGTCGTCCACGAGCAGGATGTCCATGTCCCGGTAGCGCTTGCGGAACGCGTCCGCCTTGCCGTCGCGGATCGAGTTGATGAACTCGTTGGTGAACTCCTCCGAGGACACGTAGCGCACCCGGGTGCCCGGGAAGAGGCTGCGCGAGTAGTGCCCGATGGCGTGCAGCAGGTGGGTCTTGCCCAGCCCGGACTCGCCGTAGATGAAGAGCGGGTTGTACGCCTTGGCCGGGGCCTCGGCGACCGCCACCGCCGCCGCGTGCGCGAAGCGGTTGCTCGCGCCGATGACGAAGGTGTCGAAGAGGTACTTGGGGTTCAGCCGGGCGGCCGGCTCGTCCTTGCGGGAGCCGCCGGCCGGGGGAGCGCCGGGCGGGGCCGGTACACCGGGGACGGCCTGGCGGTCGGTGGCGCGCTCGGCGCCGGACTTCTCCGCGGGGCGGCCGGGGGCCGGGCGCGGGGCGGGGGAGCGGCGGCCGGCCCCGGCCCGCGGCTGCTCGCCCGGCCCGGGGCCGTACGCGCCGCCGAAGAGGTCGCCCTGGGTGGTCGCCGGCGGCCCGGGCAGCGGGCGGTTCTCGCGCGGCGCCGGGCGGTCGGGCTCGGCCGGCTCGCGGTAGCCGGGCGCGGACTCGGGGTAGCCGGGGCCCTGCTCGCCGTAGCCGGAGTGGCCGGGGTGACCGGGGTGACCGGGGTGGTTCTCCCAGGACGGGGCGCTCTCGCCGCCGCCCGGCCAGCCCGGTGCTCCGCCCGGGCCACCGTAGGGCGCGGGGCGCTGCTCGTAGCCGCCGTAGCGGCCGCGCTCGTAGTCCTGCTCGTAGGGGCGCTCGTACGACGGCTCCCCGTACTCGCCGGCGTCCTCGCCGCCCGGGCCCGGGTACGGCTCGGCCGGTGCGGCGGGCATCGGGGTGGTGGGCACGGCGTTGGCGTCGACCATCACGGCGATCCGCACCGGCCGGTTCAGCTCGCGGCTGAGGGCCTCGGTCAGCTGCGGCAGCAGCCGGCCCTCCAGCACCTGCTTGGCCCGCTCGTTGGGGGTCGCCAGCAGGGCGGTGTCGTGCATCATCCACATCGGCTGGGTGCGCTGCACCCACTGCTTGTCCATCTCCCCGACATCCGGGTCGTTGACCAGCCGCTCGACGACTCTCGCCCAGACCGGGACGAGGTCGCTGTTGACATCAGCCACTGGTGCACGCTTTCTCGGTTCCCCGCGGCTCCAGCAGGGGGTGGTGGATCAAGAGACTGTGGATCGATGGGTCGGTTGTGAAGAACAAACCAGACAAGTCCTGCAACGGTAGTCAGCGAACAGGGCCGGATCAAGTCGTTGTCCACAGGCTGTGGGCAACGGCGGAGGCATGAGGTCCGCGGCGGGGGCGGACGCGAACGGCCGGTTTGACCCTCGCGCCCCGTCCCGCGTACCGTAACCAGGTCGAGTTGTCGATGGCCGCTGCCGCATGTCCGCGGGTCCGCCCGCTCCATAAGGCGCGCAGCACGGGCGCCGTGGATTGCCTCAGACCCCAGCCGAACTGGGGCGATGGGCCGGATTTCCGTATCAGGGGAGATCACGCGGACGCACGGTGACGGCCAAGCGACCCCCCGTCATCCTACGATTCACCTCAGGAGCCCCCGAGTGAGCAAGCGCACCTTCCAGCCGAACAACCGTCGTCGCGCGAAGACCCACGGCTTCCGGCTGCGGATGCGTACCCGCGCCGGCCGCGCCATCCTGGCCGCCCGCCGTGGCAAGGGCCGCACCAGCCTGTCCGCCTGATCCGCGCCAGAGTCTGTTGTGCTGCCCTCCGAGAATCGGCTGCGGCGGCGCCAGGACTTCGCGACCGCGGTGAAACGCGGTCGCCGGGCCGGCCGGCCCCTTCTGGTCGTCCATCTCAGCAGAGACGGTGACCCCAAGGGGCAGGCCGACCGGACCAGCGACTCCCGCCCGCACGTCGCCGAGGGGACTCCTTCGGCGCGTGCGGGTTTCGTCGTGAGCAAGGCCGTCGGTCCGGCGGTCGTCCGTAACCTGGTCAAGCGCCGCCTGCGCCATCTTGTCCGTGATCGCCTGTTCAGGCTGCCCGCCGGTAGCCTGATAGTGGTGCGTGCGCTGCCCCAGGCCGCGTCCGCCTCGTACCAGGATCTCGAACGTGACCTGGACGCGGCGCTCAAGCGGCTGCTGAAGGTGGAGCCCGCCGCCTCGGCGCCGACGGGAGCAGGTCGATGAAGTACCTGCTGATGGGTCTGATCAGGGTCTACCAGTGGACCATCAGCCCACTGCTCGGTCCGGTCTGCCGTTATTACCCCTCCTGCTCGCACTACGGCTACGAGGCCGTGAAGGTGCACGGGGCGGTCAAGGGCGGCGGCCTGACCGTGTGGCGCATCCTGCGCTGCAATCCGTGGACGCCCGGCGGGGTCGATCATGTTCCGCCGCGCAAGCACCCGGTGTGGCACCGCCGGCTGCGCGATCTGCTGAACCGCAGGTCCGCCGCCGACCGGCCGGTGACCGCACCCCCCGCCGGTCCGGACCCCGAGGGCCCGGCGACCATTGGCTCTGTGGGGCCAATCCCAATGTCCAAGGAGCCTGACCGGTGACCTTCTCCTTCCTGAACCCCCTGTACACAGCGGTGTCCTGGATCATCGTCCAGTTCCACTCGCTGTACAGCCACATCTTCGATCCGGACGGTGGCTGGGCCTGGGGTCTGGCCATCGCGTCCATGGTGGTCGTCATCCGGATCTGCCTGATCCCGCTCTTCGTGAAGCAGATCAAGGCGACCCGGGCCATGCAGGCGATCCAGCCGAAGATGAAGGCCATCCAGGAGCGCTACAAGAACGACAAGCAGCGCCAGTCCGAAGAGATGATGAAGCTGTACAAGGAGGCGGGTACCAACCCGTTCTCCAGCTGCCTTCCCATCATCGTGCAGGCGCCGTTCTTCACCGCGCTCTACGGCGTGCTCGCCAAGGTCGCCAAGAGCGAGCCGATCGGGGTCATCGACGGCACCCTGCTGACCAGCGCGGGCAAGGCGCACATCTTCGGTGCCCCGCTCTCCGCGACCTTCGTGAGCAGCCCCGAGACCAGCGTCAAGATCGTCGTCGCGGTCATGATCATCCTGATGTCGCTGTCGCAGTTCATCACGCAGCGCCAGCTGATGACCAAGAACATGGACCTCACGGTCAAGACGCCGTTCATGCAGCAGCAGAAGATGCTGATGTACGTCTTCCCGATCATGTTCGCCGTGATGGGCATCAACTTCCCGGTCGGTGTCCTGGTCTACTGGCTGACCACCAACGTCTGGTCGATGGGCCAGCAGCTGGTCGTCATCCGCAACAACCCGACGCCGGGCAGCAAGGCGTGGGACGAGCGCCAGGTGCGGCTGAAGAAGGCGGGCCGGCTGAACCCGGACGGCTCGGTGATCAAGGGCGGTATGTGGGGCCTGCTCCCCCCGAAGAAGACGGCCACGACCGCCGAGGCCGTCGTCGAGGACGCGGTGCAGGTGCGACGCCAGCAGCCGCGCAAGCAGACCAAGGCACAGCGCCAGCACGGCGGTCAGACGACCAGCCTGACCAAGGACGCCCCGGCCCCGGCCGAGGAGACCGTCGAGTCCGGTGCCGACCAGCCGGCCGCGGCCAAGCAGGGCGCGGCCAAGCCCGCCGGAGCCAAGCCGGGCACCGTCCGGCAGCAGGGCGCCCGGCAGCAGCCGAAGCGCGGTGGCGGACAGGGCGGCCAGCGCCCGAAGAAGAAGTCCTGACCCGCCCCCGGACTGTCAAGGCAGCGCACAGAGCTTCGTTCCCGGCCCACCACCTGGGCCCCATCTCCGAAGGAGTCCATCAGTGACGGAAGGCACCACCTCCGCCATCGAGGCCGAGGCCGTCGCCAGCGCCGACGAGAGCCTCATCACCCGCCTGGAGCAGGAGGGCGACATCGCGGCGGACTACCTGGAGGGTCTGCTCGACATCGCCGACCTCGACGGTGACATCGACATGGACGTGGAGGGCGACCGTGCCCTGGTGTCCATCGTCAGTGATGGCAACGACCGTGCGCTCCAGCGCCTGGTCGGCCAGGACGGCGAGGTGCTGGAGGCGCTGCAGGAGCTGACCCGGTTGGCTGTCCACCGGGAGACCGGCGAGCGCAGCCGCCTCATGCTGGACATTGCCGGCTTCCGGGCCCGCAAGCGGTCGGAGCTGGCCGCGCTCGGCGCCGAGGCGGCGGAGCAGGTGAAGAGCACGGGGGAGCAGGTCAAGCTGCGGCCGATGACGCCGTTCGAGCGCAAGGTCGTCCATGACGCGGTGGCCGCGGCCGGTCTGCGCAGCGAGTCGGAGGGCGAAGAGCCCCAGCGGTGTGTGGTCGTGCTGCCGGCCTGAGACCGGCAGAGCGGTGCCCGGCCGAGACGGCCGGTGCGCCGGGACTGTCCGGATGGCGACTGACAGACCCCGTCCGCCTTGTGCGGGCGGGGTCGTTGTCCCTCTGCGGGGCCGCCGGGCCGAGAGCCCGGCGAGAGATGTTTCACGTGAAACGGTGCGATGCGCGGGTCGGTGGATCCGGGGAGCGGAGAGGTCGAGATGGACACGGAGAACGCGGCTGCCGGTGAGCCGGCGACGGGTGCCGGCAATTCGGCCGCTGAGGGTCCGGCGGTCGAGGGGCCGGCCGCCGAGGGGCTGACCGAGGCGCCGGCCGTGGCCCGGGAGGTCTTCGGCGACCGCTTCGACGCCGCCGTCCGGTACACCGAGCTGCTGGCCACGGCGGGTGTCCAGCGCGGGCTGATCGGCCCCCGCGAGGTGCCCCGGCTCTGGGACCGCCATGTGCTGAACTGCGCGGTGCTCGCCGAGCTGCTGCCGCCCGGATCGACCCTGTGCGACGTCGGCTCCGGAGCCGGCCTGCCCGGCATCCCGGTGGCCCTGGCCCGCCCGGACGTCTCGGTGACGCTGCTGGAGCCGCTGCTGCGCCGGACCACCTTCCTGGAGGAGGTGGTCCGCGAGCTGAACCTGGAGAACGTCACCGTCCTGCGCGGGCGGGCCGAGGAGATGGTCGGCAAGCTCGCGGTGGACGTGGTCACCGCCCGGGCGGTGGCACCGCTGGACCGGCTGGCCGGCTGGGGCCTGCCGCTGCTCCGCCCGCACGGGCAGATGCTGGCGCTCAAGGGCGACAGCGCGGAGCAGGAGCTGGCGGACTCGCGGGCCGGGCTGACCAAGCTGGGCGCCGTGGAGTGGTCGGTGATCTCGGTGGGCGAGGGCACCCTGGAGACCTCCACCCGGGTGATCCAGGTGAAGGCGGGGGAGAGCCCCGGCGGGGTGAAGGCGGCGACCCGGCGGGCCAAGGCGGCCCGGGCCGGGCGGAACGCGAACGCCTCGCGGGTCGGCGAGCGGGGCCGCGGCGGACGGCGCCGCGGCCGCTGAGCGGACGCGTGGGAACGGGCGGGCGGCCTCTTCGGGCCGCCCGCCCGTTCTGCTTCGCGACGGAGTGTCGCACCGTCAGAATTCCGACATAGCGGGCATGGTGTTTCACGTGAAACGTCGCTCCCTGCTCTCCGACGGTCTTGACCTCCGGCTCCGCCGCGGGCTCGGCCTTATCCGGGCGGCAACTGTTGCCGCTCCGGTTTCACGTGAAACACTGACCCCCATGCAGGACTCGGAGACCATCGACCAGATCGATGACACGCCCATCGCGCGTGCTGCCCAGGCTGCGGTCCGAGCGATCGGACGAGCGGGCGAGGGCCTTCCCCGGCCCGCCGCCACCCGGGTGATCGTGGTGGCCAACCAGAAGGGCGGGGTGGGCAAGACCACCACCACCGTCAACATGGCCGCCTCGCTCGCCATGCACGGACTGCGCGTCCTCGTGGTCGACCTCGACCCGCAGGGAAACGCCTCCACCGCACTCGGCATCGACCACCACGCGGAGGTCCCGTCGATCTACGACGTCCTGGTGGAGGGCAAGCCGCTGGCCGATGTGGTGCAGCCGGTGGTGGACGTCGAGGGGCTGTTCTGCGTCCCGGCCACCATCGACCTGGCCGGCGCGGAGATCGAGCTGGTCTCGCTGGTCGCCCGGGAGAGCCGGCTCCAGCGCGCCATCACCGCGTACGAGCAGCCGCTGGACTACATCCTGATCGACTGTCCGCCCTCGCTCGGGCTGCTGACGGTCAACGCCCTGGTCGCCGGTCAGGAGGTGCTGATCCCGATCCAGTGCGAGTACTACGCGCTGGAGGGTCTCGGCCAGCTGCTGCGCAACGTCGAGCTGGTCCGGGCGCACCTGAACCCCACGCTGCACGTCTCCACCATTCTGCTCACCATGTACGACGCCCGGACCAGGCTGGCCGCCCAGGTGGCCGAGGAGGTCCGGACGCACTTCCACGAGGAGGTGCTGCACACCGCGATCCCCCGTTCGGTCCGGATCTCGGAGGCACCCAGCTACGGCCAGACGGTGCTCACCTACGACCCGGGCTCGACGGGTGCGCTCTCCTACCTGGAGGCGGCCAGGGAGCTGGCGCTGCGCGCGGTGGGCATCGGGGTCGGTGGCTCGACGGTGGGCCAGCAGCGCGACGGCGGTACGGGGCAAGGCGCCCCAACGGCACAGCACGGTACGACGGAGGACAATCGGTGAGTGGTCGCAGGGGTCTGGGACGAGGGCTCGGGGCGTTGATCCCGGCCGCCACGCCGGGGGCCGGCGGGGCGGCGGCAGAGCCCGCGGTGGTCCCGTCCGCCCCGGCCTCGGTGGTGGCCGCGGGGACGGTGTCGCCGACGGCGGTGCCGGTGCTGCCGACCGGCCGCGGCACGGTGGCGGCGAAGGCCGCCGCGGAGAGCCTGCGGGAGCAGGCGGTCCGGGAGCGCGAGGCGGCGGCTGAGCTCGTCGGGGCGGACCTCGCCCAGGTGACCGGTGCGCGGTTCGCCGAGCTGCCGCTGGACGCGATCACGCCCAACCCGCGCCAGCCGCGCGAGGTCTTCGACGAGAAGAAGCTGGACGAGCTGGTCGCCTCCATCAAGGAGGTGGGCCTGCTGCAGCCGGTGGTGGTGCGCCAGGTCGGTCCGGAGCGCTTCGAGCTCATCATGGGCGAGCGGCGTTGGCGGGCCTCCCGGGAGGCCGGGCTGGAGCAGATCCCGGCGATCATCCGGGCCACCGAGGACGACAAGCTGCTGCTGGACGCCCTGCTGGAGAACCTGCACCGGGCGGAGCTGAACCCGCTGGAGGAGGCCGCCGCCTACGATCAGCTGCTGCGGGACTTCTCCTGCACCCATGACGAGCTGGCGGACCGGATCGGCCGCTCGCGTCCGCATGTCTCCAACACCCTGCGGCTGCTGAGGCTGTCGCCGCCGGTCCAGCGGCGGGTCGCCGCCGGGGTGCTGACCGCCGGGCACGCCCGGGCCCTGGTCGGCGTGCCGGACAGCAAGCGGCAGGAGCGGCTGGCCAGGCGGATCGTCGAGGAGGGCCTCTCGGTGCGGACCACCGAGGAGATCGTCACGGTGATGAACCACGAGGAGAAGCCGCAGCGCCAGTCCGGGCCGAAGGCGGGCAAGCTGATCTCCCCGGCCGTCAACGATCTGGCGAGCCGGCTGTCGGACCGCTTCGACACCCGGGTCAAGGTCGAGGTCTCGCAGCGCGGCGGCAAGCTGGGCAAGGGCAAGGTGGTGCTGGAGTTCGGCTCGGTCGAGGACCTGAACCGGATCCTGGACAGCCTGGCCCCGGGCGAGGACGGGCTACGGCTGTCGCAGGGCTGAGCCGGGCCGAAGGCGAATCCCGATGGGTGCATGTTCCACGTGAGCGGTGTTTCACGTGAAACATGCACCCATCGGCGTTCGGGGGGAATGCTCGACTGTGGAGTGGACGAGGAGGTGCGGGGTATGGGACGCCGGATCGTTCCGCTGACGCTGGACAACCTCGGAGATCTGCCGACGACCTGCCGGTCCTGTGTGTTCTGGGAGCTGGACCCGGTCAGCGGGCGGGCGGCGGTCGAGTCCGGCAAGCCCGAGCAGGAGAAGGAGGCGTGGATCTCCGCGGTGCTGCTGGAGTGGGGGTCCTGCGGCCGGATCGTCTATGTGGACGACCAGCCCGCCGGGTTCGTGCTCTACGCCCCGCCCGCCTATGTGCCCCGCTCGCAGTCGTTCCCGACCAGTCCGGTCTCTCCGGACGCCGTCCAGCTGATGATCAGCCGGGTACTGCCGGGCTATCAACGGCAGGGGATCGGTCGGGTGCTGGTGCAGACGGTGGCCAAGGATCTGCTGGGCCGCGGGGTCCGGGCGGTCGAGGCCTTCGGCGCGGTCGGACGGCAGCCGCCGAGCTGTGTGCTGCCGGTCGACCATCTGCTCGCGGTCGGCTTCAAGACCGTTCGTCCGCACCCCCGCTACCCGAGGCTGCGGCTGGAGGCGCGGACCACGCTGTCCTGGCGGGGCGATGTGGAGGGGGCTCTGGAGCGGCTCCTGGGCGGGGCTCGCAAGGAGCCGGCGCTGCGGCCGTTCTGAGCCGGCCGACCGTTCCCGGCCGCTCGCCCGGAGCCGGGCCGAGGGGGAGGAACACGACGAGGGCGGGGCTCCCGATGGGGGAGCCCCGCCCTCGTCGTGCCGGTCGGGCCGGACCTAGATGAACTCGGCCAGCTCGCGCAGCAGCGCGGCCTTCGGACGGGCGCCGGTGATCGACTTCACCGGCTCGCCGCCCTTGTAGACGATCAGCGTCGGGATGGAGATCACGTTGTACTGAGCCGCGGTCTGCTGGTTGTTGTCGACGTCGAGCTTGGCGATGGTCAGCTTGTCGCCGTGCTCGGCCGCGATCTCCTCCAGGATCGGGGCGACCTGGCGGCACGGGCCGCACCAGGTGGCCCAGAAGTCGACCAGAACGGGCTTGTCGCTGTCCAGGACGTCGGCCTTGAACGTCGCGTCGGTGACGGTGGTGGTGGCGCCGGCCACGGGAACTCCTCGGGATCGAACGGAGAGGGCTGCTGCCAGAAGAACAACGGGCGGGCCCGTTCTGTTTCTGCCTGGCCGGGGCGGGGGTGTTTCACGTGGAACACCCCCGCCGGGGGCGGTCGGTGGTGCGGAGGTCAGACCGCGACGGTGGCGGCCTGGGCCTCGAGGTCGGCCAGCGCGGCCAGGTAGCGCTCGGCGTCCAGCGCGGCGGAGCAGCCGGTGCCGGCGGCGGTGATGGCCTGGCGGTAGGTGTGGTCGACCACGTCGCCCGCGCCGAAGACGCCGGGGATGCTGGTCCGGGTCGAGGGGGCCTCGACCTTGAGGTAGCCCTCGGCGTCGAGGTCCAGCTGGCCCGTGAAGAGGTCGGTCCGCGGGTCGTGGCCGATGGCGATGAACAGGCCGGTGACGGCCAGCTCGCGGGTCTCGCCGGTGGTGGTGTCGCGCAGGGTGACGCCGGTCAGCTTCGGGTCCCCGTGGATGGCCTCGACCGCGCTGTCCCACTCGAAGCGGATCTTCTCGTCGGCGAAGGCGCGCTCCTGCATCGCCTTGGAGGCGCGCAGGGTGTCACGGCGGTGGATGATCGTGACGCTGCGGGCGAAGCGGGAGAGGAAGGTCGCCTCCTCCAGCGCGGTGTCACCGCCGCCGACCACCGCGATGTCCTGGTCGCGGAAGAAGAAGCCGTCGCAGGTGGCGCACCAGGAGACGCCGCGACCGGAGAGCTTGTCCTCGTTCGGCAGGCCCAGCTTGCGGTGCTGGGAGCCGGTGGTGACGATCACCGCGCGGGCCTTGTGGACGTTGCCCTCGGAGTCGGTGACGGTCTTGATGTCGCCGGTGAGGTCCACCGCGACGATGTCGTCCGGGATCAGCTCGGCGCCGAACCGCTCGGCCTGCGCCCGCATGTTGTCCATCAGCTCGGGACCCATGATGCCGTCCCGGAAACCGGGGAAGTTCTCCACCTCGGTGGTGTTCATCAGCGCGCCACCGGCGGTGACGGCCCCCTCGAAGACCAGAGGCTTGAGGGAGGCACGGGCGGTGTAGAGCGCGGCCGTGTAGCCGGCCGGGCCGGAACCGATGATGATCACGTTACGGACGTCGCTCACTGCATCTCCTGGTTCGCATCGCGACCCGCGTTAGGTGCGGGGAGGGCGGTCCTGCTCCGCCGCCCGGGACAACGACTGACCAGTGTCTCGCATTCCCAGGCGGATCAGTACCAGGTGCCCGCAGTCCGGGAGCGCCGGGCCGTGCTGGGCGTGGATCGCTCGGGAACAGTCGGTCAGCGGGCCGGGACCGTGCGGTGCAGCAGGACCGGCCCGCAGCCGGGGGAGCGCAGATAGACGTCGAGCAGCCCGGACCGGTCCGGCACCGGGTACACCAGGACCTCGACCGGGGCGCCGGCGTAGCTGCCGCGGTCGGTGGCCAGCGGCGGTCCGTCGGCGGGCGCCGGGCAGGCCGGGGCGGAGCGGCCGCCACCGCCGAGCCCCTGCGTTCCGTCGGCGGGCGGCCCGTCGGCGGGCGTTCCGTCGGCGGGCCCGGAGGGGACGGAGGGCTTGGCCGCCGGGGGAGCGGGGGTGGCGGTGGTCCGGGCGAGCAACTGCTGGATCTGGGCCGCGAGCCGGTCGTCCCGGTAGACGGTGCCGCCGGCGGCGTGCTCCGCCCTGCCGTCGGTGGTGGCAGCGGCGGCGGCCGGGGCGTCGGCCTTCGCCATGGTGCCGTCGACGGACTGCCGGTCCGCGGGGCGCAGCAGCAGGACGCCGCCGAGGCCGATCGCGAGCAGGGCGGCGGCCGAGCCGAGCAGCAGGCCGGCCCGTCGTCGGCGGGGGCGGGAGCGGCCCGCTCCGGTGGCGCCGGGACCGGCGGGCGCCGTGGCCGCGGACGGACGGCCGGGCGGCGGTGCGAGTGGGGGTGCGGGCGCCGTGGACGGCGCCGTGGCAGGGCGGGACGGCCGGGCCGGGGGCCCGGCCCCGTCGTCGGCCGCAGCGGCCTCCTGGGCGCCCTCCACGGCCTCGGCGACCGCGGCGGCCAGGGCGGCGTCGAGCCGCCCGGCGAGGTCGGCGGGCATCGGCGGCGGTTCGACGGCGCCCAGCAGTGCCTGGACCTCGGCGAGCGCGTCGGCCGTCTCGCGGCACTCGGCGCAGCCGTCCAGGTGCCGTCGCAGGGCCCCGGCGGTGGCGGCGGACTCGACCAGCCCCTCGGCGAGGTCGGCGAGCTCGTCCGGGTCGGGGTGCGGTCCGATGGGGTCGGGGGAGGAGAGGGGGGCCGTCATCGCGCGCTCGCGTCTCCTTCCAGGATCGGTCGGCCGGTGTCCAGGCCTGTCCCTGGGACGGTACGGGGCCCCGAGGGGTTCCCCGGCGGGGCGGCGGCGCCCCGTTCCGCCGGTGCCGTCGTCCCGGGAGCGGGCGCTGTTTCACGTGAAACGGCGGGTGCGCCGCCGTCGCCGCGCAGATGGCGGACCAGCGGGAGCAGCCGGGCCCGGCCCCGGGCGCAGCGGCTCTTCACCGTCCCGACCGGCACGCCCAGCAGTTCGGCCGCCTCGGCGACCGGATAGCCCTGCATGTCGACCAGGACCAGGGCGGCCCGCTGCTCGACCGGCAGCTCGGCCAGCGCGGCGGTGAGTTCCCGGTGCACCTCGGCGCGGACCACCGGGCTGTCGGCCGGTTCGGCGGAGCCGACCAGGGCGTCCAGCCGCCGGGGGTCGTCGTCGAGCGGTCCGGTGCGGCGGGTGGCGGTGCGGCGGGCCCGGTCCAGGCAGGCGTTGACCACGATCCGGTGCAGCCAGGTGGTGACGGCCGAGCGGCCCTGGAACGTGTGGGCGGAGCGGAGCGCGGAGACCAGCGCGTCCTGGAGGGCGTCGGCGGCCTCCTCACGGTCGCCGAGGGTGCGCACCGCGACCGCCCAGAGCCGGTCGCGGTGGCGGCTGACCAGCAGGCCGAAGGCGTCCCGGTCGCCGGCGACGTGCCGGGCGAGCAGCGCCGCGTCGTCGTCCGTCCGGTCCGCGCCGTCCGCCACCGCCACCCCTCCCGTGTCCTGCGCTCCGGTGTGCCAGGCCCTGCCCCCGCCGTGCCGGTCCGGTCAGCCGGAGACCTTGACCTCGGCGATCCCGCCGCGGTACCTGCCGTCCGATGGATCCTTCGGCAGGCTGGTGATCCAGATCAGGAGGTAGCGCGTGGTGACCGGGCTCTCCAGGGTGTAGTCGGCCGTGGGGCCGCTGTGCTTGCCGAGCACCGTGTAGTCCCCCGGCTGCGCCTTCAGCGGGGCGGCGGCGGCCTGGGCGTTCGGCACCCGCAGCTCCGCCGTGGTGGAGCCGAGGAACTGGACGTTCACCGAGCTGACCGTCTGCGGCGTGCCGAGGTCGATCAGCAGACCGGTGCCCTCCTTGAGGAGGGGCTTGGGACCGAACGGGTCGTTGTACCACTGCGGGACCCAGGCGGTGTTCGGGTCCCCGTCGAAGGCCTTGGCGGTCGAGTAGGCGCCTTCCGGGCCATCGCCCTGCGGGTTGTACGACTGCGCGTCCTTGACCGGGATCGGCACCGGTGTGTGGGTGGTGGCGTGTGTCGTCGGTGAGGTGACGGTCGCGGACGGGGAGGTCGCCACGGCGGGCTGGTTGTTGCGCAGGCTGTCGACCAGCTGCCAGGAGGCGACGCCGATCGCGCCGAGGGCGACCGTCCAGGCCGTCACCTTGAGCACCCGGCGCAGCCGCCGCCGGGTGCGCCGGGCGGGGACCGGGCGGGGACCGGCCGGCGGCTGGGCGATGCCGGGGGCGGCGACCACCCGGGTCGGGTTGGGCGCGGTGGGCAGCGCGTGCGTGTTGTGCCGGGGCGGGGCGGTGAAGGCCGGCAGCTCCGGCTCGGGCTGGCGGATGCGGGGCATCAGCGCGATGGCCCTGGCCAGCTGCTCGGGGGTGGTGATCGGCTCGGCGTGGTGCGGCGGGTGGTCGAAGAAGGCGCGGGCGGCCAGCTCGGACAGACCCTTGTGGACCCCGGCCCTGACCTGGTCCGGCGGCACCTCGCGGAGGTTCTTCGGCAGCCCCTGGAGGTCGTAGCGGTCCTCGGGGAACGGCCAGCGGTGGGTGAGCGCGGCGTACAGCAGGGCGCCGATGGCCCGGGTGTCGGTGCGCTCGGTGTCCTCGGCGGTGTCCTCGGCGGTGTCCTCGGCGGGCAGGCCGCGCAGGGCGGCGTCCACCGCGATGCCGTTGATCCGGTACTGGCCGCTGTCGGTGCGCAGCACACAGCGCGGGGTGAGCCGCAGATGGGCCTGGCCGCGCTGGTGGGCGGCGGCCACGGCATCGGTGACCTGGCGGACCATCTGGTAGGCCTCGTGCGGCTCCATCGGGCCGTCGGCGAGCAGCTTGGCGAGGTCGGAGGCGTGCGGCAGCCACTCCCGCACGACGTAGACCAGCTCGCCCTCCTGGACGGCGTCCAGGACCTGGACGAAGCGCGGGTCGCCGAGCAGCGCGGCGGACTTGGCGGCGGCCAGGACGGCGCGGGCCCGCTGGTGCCCGGAGGCCATCAGATGGACGCCGACGGCCCGGCGCAGCTTCTCGTCGACCGCCCGCCAGCTGCTGAAGGTCTCGGTCTGGGAGATGCACTCCTCCAGCCGGTACCGGTTGCCGATCTTGTCGCCGCTGTGCCGCAGGGGGGCCGGCAGGGTACGCGGGAGGGTGCCGGTGGCGCGGGGGTCGACGGTGGGCTGCGGGTCCTGCGGAGGGCGGCCGGCGGGGTGTCCCGAGGGCGCACCCGCGGACGGCTTCGCCGCCCCCTGGCCCGTTCGGCGCCGGTCCGCGGCGGCGGCGCGCGCGGCGCCCGCGGCCAGCTCGGCGGCGATCTCGTCGGCCGACAGCGGTGCGGTGATCTCCGAGGTCTCCTCGCCGCTGGAGGCGGTTTCGGGGGAGCGGTCGGCGGTGTCGTCGGCGTCGTCCGTCCCGGCGGCCGTGTCGACCGCGAGCTCGTCGATCGCGGCGGCCAGCGCGGCCTCGTCCGTCGTCCCGTCAGCCGCTGACGTGTCGACGACCGCCTTGGTGCCATCAGCCACCGTGGTCCTGCCTCCCCTTGTGTCGCCCCGGCCTGAGAGAGTCGCTGGAGCACGCGGGCGGGCAGGCCCAGCGCTCCAGGACAATTGTGCCCACTCTTCTCCACCGGGTACGACCGCTGAAAGGTCCGGGCGGTTGCGCGGTGGTGGAGAGATGTGGTGCGGATCCGGCACTGGGCCGCCATCGCGGAGCCCGGGACGACCCGGGAGCCGATGGCGGCCCAGTGCCCGCCCCGGTGGGGCGGAGAACCCCGTCCGTCCGGTTGACGCCCGGTCAGGGCGGCGGCCGGTGCGGCCGGTTGGTACGTGTGGTCAGCGGCCCAGTCGGCCGCGGACCATCCCCAGCATGGCGTTCAGTTCCTCGATCCGCAGCCGCTTCGCGATCAGCACGAAGACGGCCAGCTGGAGCCCGCCGGCCAGGACGACCGAGAGCACGCTGCCCGGCCAGCCGCCGAGAACGCGCTGGACCGCCAGGCTGACGGCCAGGCCGACCACGGCGGCGGGCACACAGGCGGCCGCCAGCCGGCTGTAGGTCCTGCCGATCCGCTTGGTGTCCAGGCCGCCGATCTTCCGCTTCAGCTTCGGTACGGCCACCATCACTCCGATGGCGTACGCCAGACCGTACCCGAACGCCATGCCCGTCACCGTCCACTCGGGCGGCAGCACGAACCAGCAGAGCACCGAGAAGACGGCCTGGCAGGCCGCCACCCAGACGGTGTTGGAGAACGGCGTGCGGGTGTCCTCGTAGGCGTAGAAGCCGCGCAGCATCACGTACTGCGCCGAGTAAGGGATCAGGCCCAGTGCGAAGGCGGAGAGCATCAGACCGACGTTGGTGGCGCTGAGCAGGACGGTCCGGTCGCCGCCCACCGCGTAGATCGCGCGGCCGATCGCCGGGCCGAGGGCCAGGAACAGGAACGCGGCCGGGACGACCGCCACCGCGGTGGTGCGCAGACCGTGCGAGAGGTCGTCGCGGACCGCGCCGGCGTCCTCGTCGGCGGCGGCCCGGGAGAGCCGGGGAAGTACCGCGCTCATGATCGAGACGGTGATCACGGCCTGCGGCAGCTGCCAGATCAGCAGCGCGTTGGAGAACGCGGCGAGGCCCACACCGCGGTGGCCGGTCTTCTCGGCGGCGCTGCCGGCGGCGGTGGCCAGCTGGGTGATGACCAGGAAGCCGGCCTGGTTGGCGAGCACGAAGAAGAAGGTCCACTTGGCCAGCCGGCCGGCCTTGCCCAGACCGTGGCCACGCCAGTCGAAGCGCGGCCGGAAGCGGAAACCGGCCGCCCGCAGGTACGGGATCATCGCCAGCGCCTGGACCACCAGGCCGACCATGGTGCCGATGCCGAGCAGCCGGACGCCCTCGGGCGAGACGGTCTCCGGGGTGACCTCGGTGCTGCCGAAGCTGCCGTAGACCCAGATGTACGCGGAGAAGGTGAAGATCACCACGATGTTGTTGAGGACCGGGGTCCACATCATCGCGCCGAAGCGGCCGCGGGCGTTGAGGATCTGCCCCATCACCACATGGATACCCATGAAGAAGATGGTCGGCAGGCAGTACCGCGCCAGCGCCACGGTGGTCGCGGCCCGGGTCGGGTTCTCCATCATCGGGTGCGAGATCAGCTGGACCAGCAGGGGCGCCCCGACCACGGCCAGCAGCACCACGGCGCCGAGCCCGACCATCACCAGGGTGAGCAGCCGGCTGGCGTAGGCGGTTCCGCCGTCCTCGTCGTTCTTCATGCTGCGCACCAGCTGCGGCACGAAGACCGCGTTCAGCGCGCCGCCGCCGATCAGGATGTAGAGCAGGGTCGGCAGGGTGTAGGCCGCGTTGTAGGAGTCACCCATCACGGCGATGCCGATCGCGCTGGTGATCACCATGGTGCGCAGGAAGCCGGTGCCCCGGGAGACCAGGGTGCCGGCCGCCATGATCGCGCTGGAGTTGAGCAGGCTCGTGACCTTGCCGCCGCCACCGGCCGCGGGCGCCGGGGCGGTGCGTTCCTCGGCGGCGAGCTCCTCCAGGGGCTCCACCGCGGGCGGCAGCTGCACCGCCGCCACCTGCCTGGTGGCCTCCTCCTCGGAGAGCGGCGGGTCGAACTCGATCGGCGGGACGAACGGGCGCTGCCCGTCCGGGTCGTGCGGGTGTCCGTGCTGTCCCGGGTACCCGCCGCCCGGGGGGAACGGCGCGGGTGCGACGGGCGGCGGGCCCAGCGGGGGCTGTCCCATGAACGGCTGGACCAGCGGCGGCTGGGGCATCGGCGGCTGGGCCGCGTAGGCCTGGGGCCCGGGGGGCTGGACCAGCGGCGGCTGGGGCTGGGCCGCCGCGGCATGGCCGCCGCCGAACAGCGCGTCCACCCCGACGTACTCGGTGGTCTCGGAGTCCCACGCCGAGTGCGCCGGGCCGGGCTGCCACTGCGGCTGGCCGCCCCACTGGCCGCCCCACTGGGCGCCGGACTGGCTGTCGGCCTGGGCCGGCTGCTCCCAGCCGGGCCGGTTCTCCTGCCAGCCCGCCTGGGCCGGGGCGTCCCAGCCGGGCTGCACCGGCGGAACCGGCGTCGGGTAGCCGCCCCCCTGCGGCGGCAGCTGCGGCGGCACGTCGTAGGCGGCGGCCTGCTGCTGCGGCGCGGCGGGCCGGGCGGCCCCCAGACCGTACGGGTCCTGACCGTCCTGGTGACCCTGGTACGCGTTGGCCGCGTACGGGTCCTGGGCGTAGGTGTCGGCCACGTACCAGTCGCCGGACGGCGACTCCGCGGCCGGCCGGCCCTCACCGCGGCCCGGCGGCCGCTCCTCGCTGCGCCCGGTCATGTCACCTCTTCGCTGTCGTGGGGGAGGCCGCCCCGGAATCGGGGGGTGTCGGCGGTATCAAGGACCAACCTTCTCATCACTGGTGGCCTGATCCCGGCCATCTGCGGCGCTGCCGCGCGGTGTCTGCGCGGCTCCTCCACGTTCGGGCCCCTCCCCGTCGCCCGCGTCCCCGGCCGGGGCGGGCTCTTCGGAGAGCGGTGCGTCGGGGTCCTCGGTGTCGGCCCCCCGCCGCTTGCGCTGGCGGAAGAAGCGCAGCGCCGCCAGCAGCAGCAGCACCAGGCCGCCGCCGAAGACGTACAGCACGCCGTTGGTCACCGAGGTGACCTCCACGGTGAACCGCTGTTCGTCGCCGTACGGCCGGGAGTCCGGGCCGGTGGTCCAGAGCTGGGCGGTCATCTGGACCGGCCCGTTGTTCTGCGCCTCGGCCTGGAACCGCAGCGTGACGCTCTGCGAGGCGGGCAGGACCAGCTCCTCCGGATCGCTGACCCGGAGCCGGTTGGGCTGGGTCGGGCGCAGCACCAGCTTGAGATTGGTGACCGGCTGGGTGAGGTCGTTGCGGACGCTGACCTGCAGGACCCCGGTGTCCCCGGCGAGGGTGATGACGTTCTTCTGCGGCACCTTCACCGCTTTGGTCAGATCGCCGAGGTAGGTCGACACCCCGTCGCGGTAGGTGCTGCCGGCCGGCGCCTGGGTCCGCCACTCCGTCGACATCGAGCGGACCATGGCCGCGCTGAACGGACCGCGCACCCGCTGCGGCAGGGTCAGGACGCGCATCAGCAGGTCCAGATCGCTCTGGATCTTGATGGTGCCGGTCAGGTCCGAGGACGGCAGTTCCGAGGAGCGTGCGTGGGCCGGGTAGTCGGCGGCGGCCGGGACGGAGCCGTTCGCCTTCGGGTCGGGGGCGCTCTGGGCCACCACGTCCAGCTTGACCTGCTCCACCCACTTGCCGGTCTGCGCCGTCTGCAGGGCCGTGGCCAGCACCTTGGCGGTGTCGGCGGTCAGCTCGCGCGGCGGCATCACCAGCAGGCCACGGGGGTTCTGCGGCTCCTGGCGGCTGATCACGAAGGTCTCGGCCAGGAAGCGCTGCACCGCCAGGGTCTGGGCCTGCGGGGTGTTCAGGTCCGACTGGAACAGACCGGCGATCGTCTCGTCGGCCACCACCCCGGTCTGCCCGTTGCCGATCGGGCGTACCGCGGTCGGCGTGTACTTCAGCGCGTCCGACTCCGGCAGGCTCGCCCCGTTCACCAGCACCAGGCCGGCGCCCGCACGCTGGGCCACGCCCGCGATCTGCTGGTCCAGATACCCCTGGTACGGCCAGGCCACATCGGAGCGGGTGTCCACCGCCAGCCGGCCCTCGACGGTCAGCCGGCCCGCCGTGGCCGCCTTGCCCAGCGCGGCGTCCATGCCCTGCAGGTCGGCGCCGTTGTGCGCGATGGAGGCGAGGTCCGGGTCGGCGTACGGCAGCGACACCACCTGGCTGGTCGGCTTGGCGACGGCCGTGCGCAGCTTCTCCAGCCAGGCCGTCGCGGCGGCCTGGCCGGTGCCCTGGACGGTGTTGTCCTCCTTCGCCGCCTGATGCTCGGTGCCCGGCTTCTGCACCCGGTACGGCCTGGTCATCGCGAACGCGGTGTCCAGCAGGTCCGGGTCGACCACCCAGGTCAGCCCCGGCAGCTTGGATCCGGTGTCCACCAGCTCGTACAGCCGACCGCCGGGGGAGAAGTCGGCGGCCAGGCTGTCGTCGCGCAGCACCGAGACGGTCTGCTCGTTCTCGGAGATGGTCTGCGCGGCCAGCACCGGCGCGTGCACCAGCGGCCACAGGATGGCGACCTTGGACGGCTGCGCGTCGGCCGGCGTCGGGCTGTACGGCAGGAACGTCCGGGCGATGCCGAGCGGCCGGTCGCGCTGGTTGTCCGCGGTCGAACCCCAGACGTCCACCGCCAGCTCGTACACGCCCTCTCCGGAGAGCTGGAGGTCGTTCACCGCGACCCCCAGGGTGTACTGCTGGGTCTGGCCCGGTCCCAGCTCGTTGAGCGCGTACTGCGGGCTGTCCAGCTCGACGCCGTCCGAGCCGGTCGGGCTGGTCCGGCCGGCCACGTTCAAGAGCTCGCTGCGGGCCGTCAGCGGCTTGCCCGACCAGGGCTTGCGCACCGCGGCGTGCGCGGACTTGAGCACCGACTTGCCACCGTTGGTGACCTGGCCGGTGATCGTCACGGTGCCGTTCTGCGCGGTGACCATGGGGGTCATCGTCTCGATGGTCATCACCACCGGGTACTCCGCGGAGACGGTGGAGTCGGCGGCCGGGAGGTTGCCGCCGTTCGGCAGCGCGCCGGCCGGCGCGGCCGACAGCAGCGCCAGCGCCGCGCCGACGGCGGCCGCGAACCGCCGGGCCGTGCGCGCCGCGCGGCGCCCCGGCTCCCCCCGGTCGGCGGCATGCCCGGTCCGTCCAGGCTGTCCGTACGCCTCCAGGCCCGAGTGCCGTGCCGGCTCGCCCACGCGCTTCGCCCTCGCCGTTCTCGATCGCTCGCTGCTTGATGCTGTCGCTGCTTGGTGCTGCGGATGCTCCGCCGGCCGATACGCGCGGCCGTGAGGAGTAGCCGTGAGGAACGCGGCCGTCCGCCGTCCGGTCGGCCGTGACGGCACGCGGCACGGCAACCGCTTCCCGGTGCCCGCGACCCGCTCCACCGGCATGGTAACGATGCTGCCAGGGGTGCGGTGTTGCGGCCCTTGAGCTGAGACGCCGAAAACGCGCGGGCGGTTGAGCCGCCCGGGCACGTACCCTTGTGAGCCGTGTCCACTGTCAATGAGCCCACTGCCCACGAGTCCGGCGCCCATCATTCCAGCACCGCCACCCAGGTCGTCCCAGGCCTGAGCGAGGCGCAGACCCTCGGGCTGCAAGAACTGCTGCGGGTCTCTCCGGTCGCCGACGAGATCGCCCGCCGTTTCGAGGCGGCCGGTCACCGGCTGGCGCTGGTCGGCGGCTCCGTCCGGGACGCCCTGCTGGGCCGGCTCGGCAACGACCTGGACTTCACCACCGACGCCCGTCCGCACCAGGTGCTCAAGCTGGTCAAGGGCTGGGCGGACGCCGTCTGGGACGTCGGCATCGCCTTCGGCACCGTGGGCGCACGCAAGGACACCCCGCAGGGCTCCTTCCTGATCGAGATCACCACCTACCGCTCCGAGGCGTACGACCGGACCTCGCGCAAGCCCGAGGTCAGCTACGGCGACACCATCGAGCAGGACCTGGTCCGCCGCGACTTCACGGTCAACGCGATGGCCGTCGACCTGCCCGGCCGCGGCTTCGTCGACCCGCACCACGGACTGGAGGACCTGGAGGCGCGGGTACTGCGCACCCCGGCCACCCCGGAGGAGTCCTTCTCCGACGACCCGCTGCGGATGATGCGCGCCGCCCGCTTCGCCGCCCAGCTCGACTTCGAGCCCGCCCCCGAGGTCGTCGCCGCGATGACCGCGATGGCCGACCGGATCTCGATCGTCTCCGCCGAGCGGGTCCAGGCCGAGCTCAACAAGCTGCTGCTCGCCGACCATCCGGTGAAGGGCCTGCGGCTGCTCGTCGACACCGGGCTCGCCGACCACGTGCTGCCCGAGCTGCCGGCGCTGCGGCTGGAGCGTGACGAGCACCACCGGCACAAGGACGTCTACGAGCACTCGCTGACCGTCCTGGAGCAGGCCATCGACCTGGAGCAGGACGGCCCGGACCTCACCCTGCGGCTGGCGGCGGTGCTGCACGACATCGGCAAGCCGCGCACCCGCCGGTTCGAGTCGGACGGCCGGGTCTCCTTCCACCACCACGAGGTGGTAGGCGCCAAGATGACCCGCAAGCGGATGTGCGAGCTGAAGTACTCCAAGGAGCTCACCGAGGACGTCTCCCGCCTGGTCGAGCTGCACCTGCGCTTCCACGGTTACGGCGGCGGCGAGTGGACCGACTCCGCGGTGCGCCGCTACGTCACCGACGCCGGGCCGCTGCTGGAGCGCCTGCACAAGCTCACCCGCTCCGACTGCACCACCCGCAACCGCAAGAAGGCCACCGCGCTCTCCCGCACCTACGACGGGCTGGAGACGCGGATCGACGAGCTGAGGGCCCGGGAGGAGCTGGACGCCGTCCGCCCCGCCCTGGACGGCAACCAGATCATGGAACTGCTCGGGCTGAAGCCGGGCCCCCAGGTCGGCAAGGCCTACAAGCACATGCTGGAGCTCCGCCTCGAACACGGCCCGATGGAGCACGACGAGGCCGTCGCCGCGCTCCGTGCCTGGTGGGACGTCCAGCAGGGCTGAGGTCGGGTTCGGCCGGGCCTCGAACCGTCAGGCATCCGTTAGCACAT
Source organism: Kitasatospora sp. NPDC092286 (assembly GCF_044755565.1). Classification (NCBI taxonomy): domain Bacteria; kingdom Bacillati; phylum Actinomycetota; class Actinomycetes; order Kitasatosporales; family Streptomycetaceae; genus Kitasatospora; species Kitasatospora sp. NPDC092286. The sequence continues at coordinate 78,658 of NZ_JBIVRD010000028.1, forward strand.
TCACTCGAAGATGTGGTTCGGCCTGGGTGGCCGTGGCATTCGGGTGAGGGCCTCGTTGCTCCGTCCGAGGGAGGGGACGTACCCCTCCGGAAGGAGCGACGAGGCCATGGCCATCGAAGCGGTGCTGTTGGAGTCCCCCACGATGCGCGCGAGCGTGGCGGACCGGGTGGAGACGCTGGACCGGGTGCGGGCACTGAGCCTGCTGCCGGACGGCGTGCACGTGACGACGGAGGGCGTCGCGCGGTACTTCGGGGTGGGTGAGAAGGCGGTGTACTCGCTCGTCATCGATCACCGCGCCGAGCTGGTGATGAACGGGTACTCGGTGGCGACCGGGGCCCGACTGGCCTCCTTGAAGGAGGTCTGTGGAATCAAGACCCGGGCCAAGTCCCTCGCGCTGTTCACCCGGCGCACCGTGCTGAACGTCGCGATGCTCCTGCGGGACAGCGAAACCGCACGTCAGGTGCGGTCCTACCTGCTGGACGCCGAGCGGGTCGCCCGGCCGGGGCCGGTGGAGAACCCGGTCGACCGGCCTGTGGACGACGGGCCTCTGCCGCCGGAGGGGAGCATCGACGCGGCGGTGGTGCGGATCGCCGAGTCGGTCGTCCGCCAGGTCGTCGCCACCTCCGTCACCCCGCTGCTGAACACCCTGGTGGCCGAGGTCGGCCGCAACAGCCACAAGCTCGACGCCCTGGGCGACCGGGTCGACCGGCTGGAGCGGATCGTGCTGGACGACGACGAGAAGGCGGCGGCCCGGCGGCGGCTGCGCCTGCTGCGGGCGCTGGACGAGGGAGCCGAGCCGGAGGAGCTTGACGAGCTGCTGCGATGAGGACGGGCAGGCGAAAGGGGGTGGCTCCGGAGGGATTCCGGGGCCACCCCCCCTGCGATCGCCGCAGCGCGTCGGGTCGGCTGTGGGCGGCTTGAGAAGGTCAGGACTTCTTGACGGGCGGGACGCCGGTGCCGGTGGTCAGCGGGCCGAGGCAGAGGACGTACCGCTTCTTGTTCCAGCGCCGGCCGCTCTTGCCCGAGACCGCGCTGGTGGACCCCGTCGTCTGTCGGCAGCGGGCGGTGTCGGTGGTGTCGTTGTACTTCGCCACGACCTTGTAATTCGCTTGGGAATCAGTGCACTTGACGATTTCGACGTCGCGCGTACCGGTCGCCTTCACACAGTCGCCGACCTTGGCGCTGCTGCCGCTCGGCCCGCTGACGAAGTAGCCGACGATCAGAGCGAGGCCGCCCAGCACGGCACCGACGATCTTCAGCTTGGCCTTCCGGCCGGTCCCCGGCGCCGGCTCGGCGGGCACCGGGTCGGGCGGCGGGCCGTACGTCGGAGAGCCGTACTGGGGCGGTGGGCCGTACGTCGGCGGCTGCTGTCCGTACGGCTGCTGACCGTACGGGGGCGCGGGCTGGGCGGGCTGGGGCGCGCCGGGATAGCCGTACGCCGGTGGCGGGCCGAACTGCGGAGCCGGAGCACCGTGCTGCGGAGGCACCGGCTGCGCCCCTGGCGGCCCCTGCGGCGGGCCGAACTGCGGCGGCTGCCCAGGGTGCTGGGGTGGAGTGCTCATCAGGTTGTCCCTCGAGACCGGGTGCTGTCGCTCCGACAGTTCTGACGTACCTTAGCGACCCTTGGCGCCTCGCCCGGACGCGACCGGTTCTGAGGGGCACGGGGTCTCAGGAGGACCGGTCACCGGGGAGCGGGCCGGTCCGCCGGGCCGCCCGGAGGTAGAAGACGGCGGTGAGCGCGTACACCAGGGCGACACCCGAGACCACCGCGGCCGACCGGCCGGAGAGCGGCAGCACCAGCGCCGTCACCAGCGCGGCGGCGACGAAGGCGACGTTGAACAGCACGTCGTAGATGGCGAAGACCCGGCCTCGGTACTCGTCCTCGACCGATTCCTGGACCATGGTGTCCGCGCAGATCTTGGTGCCCTGGGTGACCACCCCGAGCAGCAGCGCGGCGATCAGGCAGGGCACCAGTGAGAAGCCCAGGCCGAGCGCGGGCACGAAGACCACCGGCGCCGCCAGACAGGCCGTCATCCAGCCGGCCAGCCCGAGCCGGCGGGTGCACCAGGGGCTGATCACCGCCGCGATGAAGAACCCGGCGGCGGAGAGGCCGACCGCCTGCCCCAGGGTGACCAGCCCGGCCGCGCTGTCGGCCGGATCGTTGAAGGTGTAGCGGGCGAGCATCACCAGCACGACGATCAGCACGCCGTAGCAGAACCGGGCCGCGGTGACGGCGGTCAGCGCGTGCACCGCGGGCCGGCAGTCCCGGACCAGGTGCCGGAGGGCCGAGTTCAGCCCGCGGGCGGCCCGGACCAGGGCCTGGCCGAGCGGCGGGTGGCCGGCGTGCTGCTCGGGGCCGAGCAGGTCGGGGTCCATCCGGCGGGCGGCCAGCGCCGCCGAGAGGTAGAGCAGCGCGGCGACGGTCACCAGGGCCGCGTCGGCCGTCGGCCCGGGGGACATCACCTGGTGCAGCAGGAAGCCCATGCCGCCGCCGGAGGCCGCCGCGACCGTACCGAGGGTGGGGGAGAGCGCGTTGGCGGTGACCAGCTGGTCCTGCCGCACCACCCGGGGCAGCGCGGCCGAGAGACCGGCCAGGATGAACCGGTTGAGTGCGGTGACCAGCAGCGCGGAGGCGAAGAACAGCCAACTCGGGGCCTCGGCCAGGAGGAGGGCGCCGGTGAGCAGGCCGAGCCCGAACCGGGCGAGGTTGCCGTAGTACAGCACCTGGCGGCGGCGCCAGCGGTCCAGCAGCACACCGGCGAACGGGCCGATCACCGAGAACGGCAGCAGCATCACCGCCAGCACCGAGGCGATGTCGGCGGGAGAGGACTGCTTCTCCGGGGAGAACACCACATAGGCGGCGAGCGAGACCTGGAAGACGCCGTCGGAGAGCTGGGAGAGCACCCGGGCGGTCAGCAGCCGGCGGAAGTCGCGGCCGCGCAGCAGATCGAGAAGTGTGGCGCGTTGCGCGGACTGGTGGGTGCTGCTGTTCTCCGTGATCGCCACCCGCCCAGACTGCCATGGAACCGGCCGGTGTTTCACGTGAAACATTCGCCGGAAACGCCGGAGGGCCCGCGATCGTCCGATCGCGGGCCCTCCACGGAGGTGGTGCACCGCCGTCGCCTGGTGCCGGGGCCCAGGGCCCCGGCACCAGGCGGGCGTGAAGTGCTCAGCGGGCGTGAACCCCGCGGCGCCGGAGGCCGGTCAGCGCTCGACCTCGCCGCGGATGAACTTCTCGACGTTCTCGCGGGCCTCGTCGTCGAAGTACTGGACCGGCGGGGACTTCATGAAGTACGAGGACGCCGACAGGATCGGGCCGCCGATGCCGCGGTCCTTGGCGATCTTCGCGGCGCGCACGGCGTCGATGATGACGCCGGCGGAGTTCGGGGAGTCCCAGACCTCGAGCTTGTACTCCAGGTTCAGCGGGACGTCGCCGAACGCGCGGCCCTCGAGGCGGACGTAGGCCCACTTGCGGTCGTCCAGCCAGGCCACGTAGTCCGACGGGCCGATGTGGACGTTCTTGGCGCCCATCTCGCGGTCGCGGATCTGCGAGGTGACGGCCTGGGTCTTGGAGATCTTCTTGGACTCCAGGCGCTCACGCTCGAGCATGTTCTTGAAGTCCATGTTGCCGCCGACGTTCAGCTGCATGGTGCGCTCGAGGATCACACCGCGGTCCTCGAACAGCTTGGCCATCACGCGGTGCGTGATGGTGGCGCCGACCTGGGACTTGATGTCGTCACCGACGATCGGCACGCCGGCCTCGGTGAACTTGTCCGCCCACTCCTTGGTGCCCGCGATGAACACCGGCAGGGCGTTCACGAAGGCGACCTTGGCGTCGATGGCGCACTGGGCGTAGAACTTGGCCGCGTCCTCGGAGCCGACCGGCAGGTAGCAGACCAGGACGTCGACCTGCTGCTCCTTGAGCACCTGGACGACGTCGACCGGGGTCTCGTCGGACTCCTCGATGGTCTCCAGGTAGTACTTGCCCAGGCCGTCGAGGGTGTGACCACGCTGGACGGTGACGCCGGTGGGCGGCACGTCGCAGATCTTGATGGTGTTGTTCTCGCTGTTGCCGATGGCGTCGGCCAGGTCGAAGCCGACCTTCTTGGCATCGACGTCGAAGGCGGCGACGAACTCCACGTCACGGACGTGGTAGTCACCGAACTGGACGTGCATCAGCCCGGGGACCCTGCCGGCCGGGTCGGCGTCCTTGTAGTACTCGACACCCTGCACCAGCGACGCGGCGCAGTTGCCCACGCCCACGATGGCTACGCGAACCGAACCCATTCCGGTTGCTCCCTGTGATCTCATGAGAGCCGCCGGGGCTCGGCGGCACTCGTCCTGCTTCTTCGATGACTGCTTGACGGGCGCGAGGCGCCCACTCCTGCCGCGTGGCACAGGGCTGACGCGGTGTCAGCGCTCCTGGGCGGAGCGCCCCGGGCGGTCGTACGGTGGCCCGGGCGGGTCCGAGGACCCGTCCTCCTGGCCACGGCCGTCCGAAGTCTGTTCGGATACTGCGGTGTTCGGCCCGCCGGTGGACGGCCCGGTCCGGCCGGTGCGGTTGGCCCGCTCGGTCTCGATGAGCTCGTTGAGCCACCGGACCTCGCGCTCCACCGATTCCAGTCCGTGCCGCTGCAGCTCGACGGTGTAGTCGTCGAACCGCTCCCGGGCCCGGGCGAGCGAGTTGCGCATGCGCTCCAGGCGCTCCTCCAGCCGGCTGCGGCGTCCCTCCAGGACGCGCATCCGTACCGCGCGGTCGGTCTGGCCGAAGAACGCGAAGTGGACGCCGAAGTGCTCGTCCTCCCAGGCGTCGGGGCCGGAGTCGGCGAGCAGTTCCTCGAACCGCTGCTTGCCCTCGGGGGAGAGCCGGTAGACGATCTTGGACCGCTTGCCGTTGAGCGCGGTGGCCGGGACGTACTCGACGTCCGGGTTGTCCTCGACCAGGAAGCCCTGGGCCACCAGGCTCTTCAGACAGGGGTAGAGCGTTCCGTAGGAGAACGCGCGCAACGTTCCGAGGAGGACGTTGAGCCGCTTGCGCAGCTCGTACCCGTGCATCGGGGCGTCATGGAGCAGACCGAGAACGGCGAACTCCAGCACTCCTGAGCGCCTGCCCATTGCTGTCGTCCTCCTTCCCTCCGGCCGTTTTCCGGCCGCCGTGTCCGGCGGTATGTCGCTCCGATGTATCGGCTCGATATATCGAGAACAGTAAACCGGGGTCTCCGAAGGGGCAAGGGGGGCGCGCGTGAATGTGATCACAAGGCGACGCGCGGGCGGGCTTGGCAACGGGCGTGTAATGATCTACTGCCGTTTTGCGGTCATACGTAACTGATGCCCGATTAGTTGTATATCTCGGCTGCGTACGCTGTCGCGTGTGCACGAGGACCAACCTCCGGGGTCAGGGCGGTTGCGGGCATCGGACGTGAACCCTGCCTTCAGGCTCGACCGCCTGGCGAGGAGTAGCTGGAAACATGAGCGAACGACGGCGGAGGTCGCCGAACGGCGGCGGTGGGCAGCCCCCGGGCGGCAACGGCCGCCCGAGCGGAGCCGGACCCGATGAGCCCGGCCCGGAAGGTTCCGGCCGGCGGCGCCCCCCGGGCGTCAGGGAGACCGCGCAGCAGCCCCGGATGACCCGTGCCGAGCTGCGCAAGGCCGCCCAGAAGGGCGGCAGGCGCGGTGGTGCCGCGGCAGAGCCGCCGGCCGGACGGGGCGGAAAGCCCGGCGGTCCCGGCAAGCCGGGCAAGAAGCGGTTCATCGACTACCCGCGCTTCGGCAAGCAGGGCGTCCGCCGCTGGCTGCCGTCCTGGAAGCAGTGGCTCACCGGCTTCCTGGTGGTCTTCGCGACCTGCGTCGGCGGGGTCTGGTACGCGTACGCCAACACCGAGATCCCGAAGATCCACGACCTGGTCAAGGACCAGAACAACATCTACTACTGGGCCGACGGCACGGAGATGACCCGCAAGGGCGAGACCAACCGGCAGATCGTCGAGCTCTCGGAGATCAGCCCCTCCCTGCAGAACGCGGTGATCGCGGCGGAGAACGAGACTTTCCGCACCGACAGCGGCATCGACCCCAAGGGCATGCTCCGCGCCGTCTACAACATGGCGACCGGCGGCGAGACCCAGGGCGCCTCGACGATCACCCAGCAGTACGTCAAGAACGCCTACCTCAGCCAGGAGCAGACCCTCAGCCGCAAGGCGAAGGAGTTCTTCATCACCCTGAAGGTCAATCAGGACATGGAGAAGAACGACATCCTGAGGGACTATCTGAACATCAGCTGGTTCGGTCGCGGTGCCACCGGCATCCAGGCCGCCGCCCAGGCGTACTACGGGGTCGACGCCAAGGACCTCGACATCTGCCAGAGCGCCATGCTGGCCGGCCTGCTCAAGGGCGCCACCCTGTACGACCCCACCAACCCGGCCAACCACGACCGCGCGGAGGGCCGCTGGAAGTGGATCCTGGAGCGGATGGTCACCACCAAGAACGCCACGGCCGAGGAACGGGCCAAGTGCACCGCGTTCCCCGAGCCGATCCCGCGCAAGCCCTCGGCCAACATGAACGGCGAGATCAGCTACCTGGTCGACACCGCCAACAAGTTCGTCATGAGCAAGGACCCCCAGATCACCCAGCAGGTGATCGACAAGGGCGGTCTGAAGATCTACACGACCTTCGAGAAGGACAAGGTCGACGCCCTGAAGGCGGCCGTCGACGAGGTCAAGGGCGAGACGCTCAACCTGCAGAAGCGCCCCGAGCAGGACAAGTGGGTCCAGTTCGGCGCCGCCTCCGTCCGGCCCGGTGACGGCGCGATCGTCGCCCTCTACGGCGGCGACGGTGTGGAGAACCAGCACTTCGACAACAACGCCGACGCCAAGGGCGTCCAGGTCGGCTCGACCTTCAAGCCGTTCGTGCTGGCCGCGGCGATGCAGATCGGGGTGCAGACCGAGACCGACGACAAGGGCAAGCCGAAGCGGATCAACGCGGACAGCCGCTACCTCTCCGACGACATGTCCGAGATCCACAAGCCGGACGGCTCGCTGGTGATCGGCGACGACGGCAAGCCGTACCGGCAGCGGAACGAGGACCCCGGCAAGCGCGGCTACGTTTCGCTGCGGCAGGCCATGCAGAATTCGTACAACGTTCCGTTCGTCCAGCTCAACCAGGATGTCGGCGGCCAGAACGTGGCCAACATCGCGGAGGCGATGGGCGTGCGCAAGGAGAGCTTCGTCGACCCCAAGACCCCGACCTTCGCGCTCGGTACCTCCACCGTCAGTCCGATCCGGATGGCGACGGCGTACGCGACCCTCGCCGCCAGCGGCAAGGAGGCCGACCCCTACTCGGTGACCAAGGTCGAGTGGAGCGGCAGGGAGCGCCCCGGGTTCGCCAAGCCCGCGCTGAACCAGGCGCTGGAGACGGCCGTCGCGGACAACGTCACCGACGTGCTGGTGAACGTGGCGAAGAACGGTACCGGTTCCAAGACCAACACGCTCGGCCGCCCGGTGGCCGGCAAGACCGGTACCACCGACGAGAACAAGTCGGCCTGGTGGGTCGGCTACACCCCGCAGCTGGCCACCAGCGTCGCGATGTGGCGCGAGGACCCGGTCAAGCACGAGCGGCTGTCGCTCAAGGGAACCGGCGGCAAGGACTCGGTGCACGGTGGTGACACCCCGACGGACATCTTCACCCGGTACATGAAGGCCGCCCTGGCCAGCGAGAAGAAGATGGACTTCCCGGCCCCGCAGCCGATCGGCAGCCAGGTGGACTCCTTCGGCGCCCCGAGCACCGCGACCGCCACGACCTCTCCCTCGTCGACCGAGACCGTGCCGACCACCGCCCCGGAGCCGGGAGTCCCGCTGCCGCCGCAGCCGACCACCACCCAGGGCCCGGCCTGCGTCCCCGGCGTGGACTGCCCGGGCACGGTGCCGAGCCCGACGACGACCAGGACGCACCCGACCGGTGGTGGTGGCGGCGGTGGCGGAGCCTCGCCGACCTGCATCATCGGGAACATCGGGTGTACGACGCCGACCCCGACCTCCACGGACCCGGGTGGCGGCAACGGCGGCGGCACCGGCGGCGGCAAGCCGTCCGGCAGGCCGAGCACCTCGGCCACGCCGACCGGCGGTACATCGGGAAATCCGATTCCCTAGCAGGCTGACGGTGTGATCAACGGCGGTGGCGGCCCTCTCCGGAGGGCCGCCACCGCCGTTTCGCCGTATTCGGCGCGATTCGTCACGGCCGTGGCGGGGCGCCTGCCGGGCCGTTGCGGGGGCCTCCTCGTCCAGCCGGGACAGGTGCGGCAGGATGTCCCGCATGACGTCGAGCGCTCCTGACGAAACCGTCGGCCGGACCGGGCCCGAAGAGGCCGCCGGGCCATCCCCGACGGACCCCGCCGCGGCGGCCGCGGCAGCCGCTCGGAGCGACCGGCCCGCCGTGGCGGCCCCGTCGGCTCCGGCCGCCCCGCCGGCCAACACCGTGGTCGTCCCGGCGGACGAGGACCCGGTGGCGGCGGCCGGCAGCGAGGTGATCGGCGGCCCGCCCGGCCGGCGCGCCCTGCTGGGCGTCTCCTGGTGGATCCCGGCGCGCTTCCTGGCGCTGCTGGTGATCGTGGTCTCGGCGCTCGGCATGGTGCAGAAGCTGCCCTGCTACAACGAGGCCTGGTTCCAGCCGGGTTCGCCGCAGTACATCCACGCCTGCTACAGCGACATCCCGCACCTGTTCTCCGGGCGCGGCTTCGCGGCCGGACTGCACCCGTACGTGGACCGGATCCCGGGCACCTCCGGTGATCTGCAGTACCTCGAATACCCGGTGCTGACCGGCCTGTTCATGCAGATCTCGGCCTGGCTGACGCCCGGCGGCGGCAGCAGCCAGCAGCAGGAACAGTGGTTCTGGGCGATCAACGCGGGCCTGCTGATGGCCTGCGCGGTGATCGCGGTGGTGGCGCTGTCGCGCACCCATCGCCGACGCCCCTGGGACGCCCTGCTGTTCGCGCTCGCCCCCTGCCTGCTGCTGAACTCCACGGTCAACTGGGACCTGCTGGCGGTCGCGCTGGCCGCCGTCGCGATGGCCTGGTGGGCCGGCTCGCGCCCGGTCTGGGCGGGCGTCTTCATCGGCCTGGCCACGGCCGCCAAGCTCTACCCGCTGCTGCTGCTCGGCCCGCTGCTGGTGCTCTGCTGGCGGGCCGGCCGCTGGCGCGACTTCCGGGCGGTGCTGGGCGGCGCGGTCGCCGCCTGGGTGCTGGTCGACCTGCCGATCATGATCGCCAACTGGCAGGGCTGGTCGACCTTCTACGTCTTCAGCAAGCACCGCAAGGAGGACTACGGCTCCTTCTGGCTGATCCTGATGCAGGGCCGGGGCGTGGCCCTGGAGAACCTCGACACCTTCATCGCGGTGCTGATGGTGCTCAGCTGTCTGGGGATAGGGTGGCTCGCCTTCTCGGCGCCCCGCCGCCCGCGCTTCGCCCAGCTGGCCTTTCTGGTGGTGGCCGCGTTCGTCCTGGTCAACAAGGTGTACTCACCGCAGTACGTGCTCTGGCTGCTCCCGCTCGCGGTGCTGGCCCGGCCGCGCTGGCGGGACTTCCTGATCTGGCAGTCCTGCGAGGTGCTCTACACCCTGGGCATCTGGTCCCACCTGGGCTTCGTCACCGGGCCCAAGCAGCACGGGATCAACGAGTCCTGGTACCACTTCGCGATCGTCCTGCACCTGCTGGGCACGCTCTACCTGTGCGGCATGGTGATCCGCGACGTCCTGCAGCCGGAGTCCGACCCGGTGCGCTGGGACGGCAGCGACGACCCGTCCGGCGGGGTGCTCGACCAGGCCCCGGACGTCTTCGTCCTCGGCGCCGCCCGGCGGCTGCGCGAGGAGGAGACCTACGCCGCGTACGCGCCGGCCGGCCCCGAGGAGTGGCTCAAGGAGCCGGAGCCGGCCGAGAGCGGCAGGCCGCAGTAGCGGCCGGCCGGCCCGGCGCCCTGCCGTCCGTCCTGCGCCACGGTCCGTCGCGCCCTACCGGTCGACCACGCGGTCGAAGTGCGTGGTGGTGTGGCGGACCTGGAGGCCGAGCTCGTCGCCGACGGCCGGCGGCTTGGTCTCGCCGTCCAGGAACAGCAGCGAGACCTGCATGTGCGGCGGCTCGGCGAACCAGAGCTGCTTGCCGGACCAGTTGTACGGCGACTTGGTCTTGTTGACGGTCGCCAGGCCGGCCCGGGCGATGCCCTTGGCCCGGGAGGACATGCCCTGCACGTACTTCGGCGCCTCCAGGCCGATGCCGTGCGCGGTGCCGCCGGCGACCACCAGCAGGTGGCCGTCGGTCGGCGCCGGGTGCTGGCGGTAGCCGTAGCGGTCGCCCTTGACGACCGGGGTGACGTCCAGGACCGTCGCCCGGACCTCCAGCGCGTCGTGGTCGCCCAGCCAGAGCCGGGTGCCGATCCGGGCCCGGAAGACGGTGTCCGGGTAGCGCTGGGCCAGCTGCTCCATGCCCGCCGCGCCGAGGTGGCTGACGAACACGGTGTGCACCGGCACGCCGGCCGCCCGGGCGGTGTCCACCCAGTACGCCACCTCGTCGACCGGGTTGCTGCCGTCCGGCCGGTCCATCGGCAGGTGCAGCGCCAGGCCCTCGAAGGAGACGCCGTCCAGTTCGGCGGCGACCGCCGTGAGGTCGGCCGCGCTCACCCCGTGGCGGCGCATGGTGGTCATGCACTCCACCACCACCCGGGCGCCGTGCAGCGCGCGCAGCGCGCCCAGGTTGGCGACCGTCCGGATCACCCGGGCGTGCGGCAGCGGGAGCACCTCCTCGCCGACCCGGTACGGGGTGAGCACCAGCAGCTCGCCGCCGTACCAGTCGGCGGCGTCGGCCGCCTCGTACGCGGTCCCGACGGCCAGCACACCGGTGCCGAGCAGCGTCGCCTCCTCGGCGAGCCGGTGGTTGCCCAGGCCGTAGCCGTTGCCCTTCGCCACCGGAACCAGGCCGGGGAACTCGGCCAGGACGGACCGCTGATGGGTCCGCCAGCGGTCGGTGTCGAGGTAGAGCGACAGCGTCATCGGGTCATCTCCCAGGGAGTGTTGGGCACGGCGGAGCGGATGCGGCTCAGCGCCTCGACATGTAGAGGTCGAGCGCCTTGTGCAGCAGCTTGTTGAGCGGGAAGTCCCACTCGCCGAGGTACTCGGCGGCCTGGCCGCCGGTGCCGACCTTGAACTGGATCAGGCCGAACAGGTGGTCGTTCTCGTCCAGCGTGTCACTGATGCCGCGCAGGTCGTAGACGCCGCCGCCGAGCGCGTACGAGTCGCGCATCATCCGCCACTGGATGGCGTTGGACGGCTTGACCTCGCGCTTGTGGTTGGCCGAGGCGCCGTAGGAGTACCAGACGTGCTCGCCGACGACCAGCATCGTGGTCGCGGCGAGCGGCTCGCCGTCGTGGTAGGCGATGTAGAGCCGCATCCGGTTCGGGTCCTCGGCGGTGAGGGCCTTCCACATCCGCTGGAAGTACGACAGCGGGCGCGGGGTGAAGCGGTCGCGCTCGGCGGTCACCAGGTACAGCTGGTGGAAGATCGGCAGCTCGTCGTAGCCGCCCTGGAACACCTCGACGCCGCTCTTCTCGGCCTTCTTGATGTTGCGGCGCCAGAGCTGGTTGAAGCCCTTCTGGATGTCGTCCAGCGAGCGGTTGGCCAGTGGCACCTGGAAGACGTAGCGCGGCTGGACGTCGCCGAACCCGGCGCCGCCGTCCTCGCCCTGCAGCCAGCCGGCCTTGCGCAGCCGGTCGGCCACCTCGAAGGCGCGCGCCTCGTACCAGTCGGCCTCGACGTCGCGCAGGCGCTTGGCCTGCTTGCCGGCGATGGCCTCCTTGATGGTCGGCGCGTCCCAGCGGCGGATCACCACCGGCGGGCCCATCTTCACCGAGAACGCGCCCTGCGACTTCAGGTGCGCCAGCATCGGCGACAGCCAGCGGTCCAGATCGCGGTCGAACCAGTCGATGACCGGGCCCTCGGGCAGGTAGGCCAGGTACCGCTTGAGCTTCGGCAGCTGCCGGTAGAGCACCAGGCCGGCGCCGACGATCTGGCCGGAGTCGTCGAACCAGCCGATCGACTCCGAGCGCCACTCGGCCTTCACATCGCCCCAGGACGGCACCTGCATGTGGCTCGCCGAGGCGCGGCTCCTGATGAAGGCGAGGTGCTCCTCGCGGGTGATCGTCCTCAGGCGCAGGCTCATGCTCGGTGCTCCTCGTCGGTCGGGCTGCGGTGGGCCCAGGTTCTCGGGCTGACCTTATCGTCCGGGATCCCGGCTCCTGCGGCTGCGGCTGCGGGCGCGCAGGCGCCCCCGGCGCATACCTGTCTCTTCCAGATACGCGACGGGGGCGCCGGGGGTTCCGGAACCGCCGGGACGGACGGGGCGGGCCGGCCCCGGAGCTCGCGGGCTAGCCCCAGAGCCCGCCGCGGGCGATGCCCAGGTAGAAGCCGACCGCGGAGGCGACCAGCGCGATCATCAGGACGAACCGCTCGGCCGTGGTGACGGAGATGAACTGTCCCCAGAAGCCGGTGATGATCCCGAAGAGCCCGCTCCAGGAACTCACCAGGTGCAGATCGTGGAAGAACGAGGTGGCGAAGGCCAGCACGCCCAGCAGGGCGGTGACGCTGACCAGGGTGTTCTCGCGGGGGTGCCGGTGGCCGTCGGTGTTCAGGGTGAGGGCGGGGAGCCGGTGAAAGGACAGAGCCATGAATCCCACCTCCTGGCGGGGAGACGAACGGGCAGGAAACCCGTTCCGTCCAGATTGCGGGGATTGGGCATGGATCACAACCCCTATGCATTTTGTTCGGCCGTCCGGGTGCGGGTAGGCTGTGCCGTCTGCACTGGTGTAGTTGTGCCCCTCTTGCACCCTCTTCCGGGTCGGTGGGGCCCGATTGTCCGACCCGGCCGCTACGGTGGGCCGGTGTCGTCACCACACCGGTGCCGACGCTGCACAACCCTCCTGCCACGGAGAGACCGTGGCCGCTGAGTCCAAAGGAGGTGGGTTACACATGCGTCACTACGAGCTGATGGTCATCCTCGACCCCTCGGTTGAGGAGCGCGCTGTCTCCCCCCTGATCGAGAACTTCCTCACCGTCGTCCGCAATGGCGGCGGCAAGGTGGAGAAGGTCGACACCTGGGGTCGCCGCCGTCTGGCTTACGAGATCAACAAGCAGTCCGAGGGCATCTACTCGGTCATCGACCTGAAGGCCACGCCTGAGGTCGTCAAGGAGCTCGACCGCCAGCTTGGCCTGAGCGAGTCGGTTCTGCGGACCAAGGTCCTGCGCCCGGACACCCACTGAGCCACCTCTGAGGCCTTCGGGTCTCGGGTAGCTCGCGACCGCTGTTTCACGTGAAACAGCGGTGAACGGACATCTTCCCGAGAGGTCATCACCACCATGGCAGGCGAGACCGTCATCACCCTCGTCGGCAATCTCGTCGACGACCCCGAGCTGCGCTTCACCCCGTCGGGTGCGGCGGTCGCGAAGTTCCGCATCGCGTCCACCCCCCGCACCTTTGACCGTCAGACGAACGAGTGGAAGGACGGCGAGAGCCTCTTCCTCACGTGCAACGTCTGGCGGCAGCCGGCGGAGAACGTGGCCGAGTCGCTTCAGCGCGGCATGCGGGTCATCGTGCAGGGCCGGCTGCGCCAGCGGTCTTACGAGACCAAGGAAGGCGAGAAGCGGACGGTCTTCGAGGTCGAGGTCGACGAGGTCGGCCCGAGCCTGCGTTCGGCGACCGCGAAGGTCACCCGGGCCAACCGGTCCGGTGCCCCCGGCGGCGGCGGCTTCGGCGGCGGCCAGCAGGGCGGCGGCCAGGGCGGCAACTGGGGCGGCGGTGGCGGCCAGCAGGGCGGCGGCGGCTGGGGTGGAAACTCCGGCGGCGGCCAGTCCGGCCCGTCCGACGACCCGTGGGCGTCCAGCGCTCCCTCTGGTGGCAACCAGGGTGGCGGCAGCTGGGGAGCCCCGTCCGGTGGCGGCTTCTCGGAAGAGCCCCCGTTCTAAGAGCTGACAGATTTCGTGCGGCCCGGCCACGGGCGTCGAGAGACGCCCGCCGGGCCGTGAACCCCAAATGGAGCACACAATGGCGAAGCCGCCTGCTCGCAAGCCGAAGAAGAAGGTTTGCGTCTTCTGCAAGGACAAGGTCAACTACGTTGACTACAAGGACACGAACCTGCTGCGGAAGTTCATCTCCGACCGCGGCAAGATCCGTGCCCGCCGGGTCACCGGCAACTGCACCCAGCACCAGCGTGACGTCGCCACGGCCGTGAAGAACAGCCGTGAGATGGCGCTGCTGCCCTACACCAGCACCGCGCGCTAAGAGAGGGTGACCAAGTAATGAAGATCATCCTCACGCACGAGGTGCCGGGTCTCGGCTCCGCCGGCGAGGTCGTCGAGGTCAAGGACGGCTACGGCCGCAACTACCTGGTCCCGCGTGGCTACGCCATCCGCTGGACCAAGGGCGGCCAGAAGGACGTCGACGCGATCCGTCGCGCCCGCAAGATCCACGAGATCCAGACCCTCGAGGCCGCCAACGAGGTCAAGGGCAAGCTCGAGGGCGTCCAGGTCAAGCTGGCCGTTCGTTCGGGCGAGGCCGGCCGTCTGTTCGGCTCGGTGACCCAGTCCGACGTCGTCGAGGCCATCAAGGCCGCCGGCGGCCCGGCCGTGGACAAGCGCGCCGTCGCGATCGCTTCGCCGATCAAGACCGTGGGCACCCACAAGGTCTCGGTCAAGCTGCACGCCGACGTCCAGGCCAACCTCGACGTCGCCGTCGTCGCTGCCTGAGTTCCGTAGCAGTGGCCCGAGGGCCGGTCTCCTCCGTTCCGGGGGAGACCGGCCCTCGGTCGTTTCCGGGCCTGGTCCGGCCGGACGCGGGCCGGCGCCGTTCGGCTCAGGCCCGGACGGCGCCGGTGACCAGCCACTTGCCGCCGCGGGCGCGCCGGCCCAGGAAGACCCCGCGGACCAGCATGAACAGGTTCATCGCCCACCAGAGCCCGGCCAGCCCGGCGCCGAGCGCCGGTACGGCCAGGGCCGCCGGTGCGAAGACCGCCAGGGTGGCGAGCATCGCCCAGGCCAGGTACGGGCCGTCCCCTGCGCCCATCAGCACCCCGTCCAGGACGAAGACCAGACCGGAGACCGGCTGGCAGAGCGCGAGCAGCAGCAGGACGGTGTTCAGCTGGGCCTGCACCGCCGGGTCGGGGGTGAACAGCGGGACGTACAGCGGCCGGGCCGCCACCAGCAGCAGACCGAGCACCAGACCGGAGCCGACGCCCCACTCGACCATCCGCCGGGTGGCCGCCTTCGCCCCCGGTACGTCCTCGGCGCCCAGGTAGCGCCCGATGATGGCCTGGCCGGCGATCGCGATCGCGTCCAGCGCGAAGGCCAGGAAGCTGAACAGCGTCATGGCGATCTGGTGCGCGGCCACCTCGTCGTCGCCCAGCCGGGCGGCCACCGCGGTGGCGATCATCAGGACCGCGCGCAGGCTCAGGGTGCGGACCATCAGCGGACCGCCGGCCCGGGCGCAGGCCCGGATCCCGGTCGCGTCCGGTCGCAGCGAGGCCTGCTCCCGACGGGCCCCGCGCACCACCACGACCAGGTAGACGGCGGCCATCCCGGTCTGCGCGAGCACCGTGCCCCAGGCCGAGCCGGCCACGCCGAGCCCGGCGCCGTACACCAGGCCGATGTTCAGGCCGAGGTTGGCGGCGAAGCCCGCGACCGCCACCAGCAGTGGCGTCCGGGTGTCCTGGAGTCCGCGCAGCACGCCGGTGGCGGCCATCACCATCAGCATCGCCGGGATGCCCAGCGCGCTGATGCGCAGATACGTGACGGCATGGGGCGCCGCGGTGTCCGAGGCGCCCAGGACATCGGCCACCCAGGGTGCCAGCAGCAGGGTCAGGGCGACCACGCCCACGGAGAGCGCCAGGGCGAGCCAGATTCCGTCGATGCCCTGCTGGACGGCGGCCCGGCGGTCCCCGGCGCCGATCCGGCGGGCGACCGCCGCGGTGGTGGCGTAGGCGAGGAAGACGAACACCCCGGTGGCGGTGGTGAGCGCGGCCGAGGCGACGCCGACACCGGCCAGCTGCGGGGTGCCGAGGTGGCCCACGATCGCCGAGTCGGCCATCAGGAAGAGCGGCTCGGCGACCAGGGCGCCGAAGGCCGGGACCGCGAGAGCGAGGATCTCCCGGTCGTGCCGGCGGCGGTCGGTGGTGGGGGCGGTCATGCGCCCAAGGCTACTCATCCACAGGTAATGACTGCCAGTGGGTTTGGCCTATTACTCGAAATCTTGAGCGACCGCGTCGGGCCGGTGTGTGTCCATGGCCACCCGGCCGTGTGTGAAGAATTTCTCATGCACAGCCCCGGGGTGAGGTACTCCCAGGTCAGCGGGTTGACGGTGGATGGATTGTCTGGTTATCCACAGACCTTTCCACAGGGGCGTCCACAGGTTTGCGGCACTTCTCCACAGCCTGGGGCCCGTCGTCCACACCCCCTGTGGATAACCACCTTGGCTGAACGGAGCCCGGCGCCTTAGCGTGGGTCACCCGGCCGACACTCCCATCCGCCCCGGCGTCCGATATGTCGGCCCGGTGGCGTAGAAAGAGGGACGCGGCTCCGCTCCACCCAGCCACCGGCAAGGCCCGCTCCAACTCGCACCACTCGCTGATCGGGGAACACGCGTGACCGGCCCCCAGTACGACGACCACGACGCCCCGCCGCCGGAGGATGACTGGCAGACCGCTGACGACCCTTTCCCGGCCGGTGCCTTCGCCGACACGCCCTTCCCGGACGGCCCCGGCGACCGGCTCCCGGTCTCCCGCGGTCGGGGCAACGGCCAGGGCGGCGGCCAGGGTGGCGGCTTCCAGAAGGGCGGCAAGCAGCGTCAGGACGAGGGCGAGCGCTCCGAGGCCGTGGACGGCTTCGAGCGCGTCCCCCCGCAGGACCTCGCGGCCGAGCAGTCCGTCCTCGGCGGCATGCTGCTCTCCAAGGACGCCATCGCCGACGTGGTCGAGGTGCTCAAGCCGGCCGACTACTACCGGCCCGCGCACGAGCTGATCCACGGCGCGATCCTCGACCTCTACGCCCGTGGCGAGCCGGCCGACCCGATCACCGTGGCCGGCGAGCTGACCAAGCGCGGCGAGCTGACCCGGGTCGGCGGCCCGGGCTATCTGCACACCCTGGTCAACTCCGTTCCGACCGCCGCCAACGCCGAGTACTACGCGGAGATCGTCCACGAGCGCGCGGTGCTGCGCCGCCTGGTCGAGGCCGGTACCCGGATCGCCGGCATGGGCTACGCCGCCGAGGGCGACGTCGACGAGATCGTCAACGCCGCCCAGGCGGAGATCTACGCCGTCACCGAGCAGCGCACCAACGAGGACTACGCGCCGCTCTCCGACATCATGGAGGGCGCCCTCGACGAGATCGAGGCGATCGGCTCCCGCAACGGCCAGATGTCCGGTGTGCCGACCGGCTTCGCCGACTTCGACCAGCTGACCAACGGCCTGCACCCCGGCCAGATGATCGTCATCGCGGCCCGCCCGGCCATGGGTAAGTCCACCCTGGCACTGGACTTCGCCCGGGCCTGCTCGATCCAGAACAAGCTGCCGAGCGTGATCTTCTCGCTCGAAATGGGACGCAACGAGATCGCCATGCGTCTGCTCTCGGCCGAAGCGCGGGTGGCGCTGCACCACATGCGCTCCGGCAACATGACGGACGACGACTGGACCAGGGTCGCCCGCCGGATGCCGGACGTCAGCGAGGCGCCGCTGTTCATCGACGACTCGCCGAACCTGTCGATGATGGAGATCCGCGCCAAGTGCCGTCGGCTCAAGCAGCGCAACGACATCAGGCTGGTGGTCATCGACTACCTCCAGCTGATGCAGTCCGGTGGCTCGCGCCGGGCCGAGAACCGCCAGCAGGAGGTCTCGGACATGTCGCGAAACCTGAAGCTGCTGGCCAAGGAGCTGGAGGTGCCGGTGATCGCGCTCTCCCAGCTGAACCGTGGTCCCGAACAGCGCACCGACAAGCGGCCGATGGTCTCCGACCTGCGTGAATCCGGCTCGATCGAGCAGGACGCCGACATGGTCATCCTGCTCCACCGCGAGGACGCCTACGAGAAGGAGTCCCCGCGCGCGGGCGAGGCCGACCTGATCGTCGCCAAGCACCGAAACGGCCCGACCGCCACCATCACCGTTGCCTTCCAGGGGCATTACTCGCGCTTCGTCGACATGACGAGGGACTGACGGAGACCTGTTGTAGGGCCTCATCTGCTGTGTCGGAGTCTCACGGGCGATGTCGTATGGATGTCGGATACGACATCGCCGTGAGGCTGGACAGGCTTTTGACGCCCGGTTCGCTCAAACGTGTGGAGGGTCCGCCACATTCTTGCTCAGCCCTTCCTGATCAAGGCGGACATCGAGGGCAAGGTCCGCAAGCACATCCCCGACTATCTGTTGATCAGCGATGACGGTCCGGTTGTTGTGGACGTCAAGTCGAGAAGCCGAGTGGCCAAGCCAGAAGTGGCGTTCACCTTCGCCTGGAATCGGAGGGTGGTGGAGGCCCGCGGATGGCGGTACGTCGTCTGGAGTGAACCTGTCCAGGCGGAGCTGGAGAACATTCGATTGGCTCGACGGATCAGCCGTCAACTGTGATGGCGCAGCTGTCCGGTCTGGCCTAGTGAGCTACCGCCACGGGTCCGCGCCGTTTCGTCCACTGGGATCCATCGTCAGCACGAAGCGCGTCAGTTGTGGCTGGTTCTCGTCGATCCCCGACCTCGTCCAATCCAGGGCATCAGTCACGTGGAGAGCCTCGAACTGAGTCCGAAGCGTCTCCGCCGCGGCTCGCTTCGACGGAGCAAGTCCTGACAACCACGACTGCCATGTCGCTTCGGCATCGTCCATCGCACCAGGACGCTCCACCAGACACACATCACCGACAAGATCAGCAGTTTCCGGGCGCGCGGTCCTACAGCACCGGTTCGTCCCTCCGCCCGGGCGTTACTCCGTGTCGAAGTCCATCCCCCGGGAGACCTTCTCCCACTCGGTGAGCTCGGTCCGCACGGAGTCCAGGTGCGCGGTCAGGAAGTCGACCGCGTCGCTGCCGAGGGCGAGGCGGAGCGGGGTCCTCTCGGCGTCCAGGGCCAGCCGGATTGCCGCTTCGGCCTTTGCCGGGTCGCCGGGCTGCCTGCCGTCGCTGCCCTGCACCATCCGCCGGGCACGCCGACCTTCTCGGCGTATGCGGGGTCCTCCTCGGAGAAGTACGCCGCGCCCTTGTCGAACAAGTTGGTACGGAACGAGCCGGGTTCCACGATCAGCACCTTGACGCCGAACAGTGCCACCTCGTCTGCCAGGCCCTCCGACAACCGCTCCAGCGCCGCCTTGGCCGCGCTCCCGGACGGGCACCCCCTGGCGGCGCGGGCCGCGTCCGACCCCGAGGGAAAGGTGAACTTCACCGACTTGCTGGACGAGCCCTTCCTCGCCATCCCCCCGGAGGCCGGCCCGCTGCGGGACTACTGGCTCGCCCTGGACGCCCGGGACGGTCGCCCGCCGCGGATCGGCGGGGTGGTGGCCAGCTCCGAGGAGACCCACGAGGTGGTCGCCGGCGGCCGGGGGGTGGCGCCGCTGGCCACCGGCAACGCCCCGCTGGTCGTCCGGGACGAGGTGATCGCCGTGCCGGTCCGGGGCATTTCCCCGTCCAGGCCGGCGGTGGCCGCCCGCCGGGACGACCGGCGGACACTGGTTCTCGCCTACCTTGCCGCCGCGCGGGAGGTCGGGGCCACCACCTGTTGACCCGGCGCCCGGAGCGTGGTGGATCTCGTCGGCTCCGCATTTTTTGCCGCGGGGGCGATGGGGCAGGCCGGTGCGCGAAAGGGCGCCGGCCGCCGGGCGGTGTGCCGGAATTGGCAGCTTTTATGAGATTTATGGCGTGCCGGGGTCGATCGTGTGTAAAGGGTTGGCGCCGAACAGGTTTTCGGCATGGGCTACCCTCCAGCGCGTGATGACAATACGATCGCGGTCTCGGCGTGAGGCCCATAGAGCCAACGGTGCCGATTCCGCTCGCACGCTGTCGAGCCGGTTGGGATGGCTGGACGCGCTGCGCGGCATCGCCGCGCTGGCCGTGGCGGCGCATCACTTCGACCTCCTGCAGCTGATCCCGTTCGGCGGTGAGATCTGGCTGCACTTCGACCTCGGCCTCTACGGGGTCTTCGCGTTCTTCATTGTCAGCGGCTACATCATTCCGGCCTCGCTCGAACGCCGGGGTGACATCCGGGGGTTCTGGATCGGCCGGATCTTCCGGATCTACCCGGCGCTGATCCTGACCCTGGTCGCGGCCCACGTTATCCTGCCGAAGATCTACGCGGCGGTGACCTTCGACGGGTTCAACCACGACAAGCTCTGGCTGGCGACCAACGGGCTGATGCTCCAGGACATGCTGGGCGTGGTCAACGGGCTCGGCGTGATGTGGACGCTCACCTACGAGATGCTCTTCTACTTCTTCGTGAGTGGCCTCTACGTGGTCGGCTGGCACCGCCGCAGCGTGCCGATCGCGGTCGGTGCGGCCGCCGTGGCGCTGGTCCTCGGCGTCTCGATCGCGCCCAACACGCTCAACACCAGCCTGCAGGCGGTCGACAACCTCGCCGTCGCCGCGGTGCTGATCGTGGTGATGGGCATCGCCTGCATGCTCAGCGGCAACGCGATGCTGGCCCGTACCGGTGGCATGCTGCTGGCCGGGTTCGGCCTGGTGCTGGTGATCAACAACAGCCGGGCGCCCGCCTACGAGACGTGGATGATCTTCGCGACCATGTTCGCCGGCACGGTGATCTACCGTGCCGAGCAGGGGCAGATCGAGAAGGTGCAGGCCTGGCTGACCGTCGGCTTCGTCGTCCTGGCCGGCGCCCTGGTGGGCCCGATGTACAACGAGGGCGTCTACGCCCAGGCCACCTGGACCTCCACCTGGATGGCGTGGACCAACTCGTTCCTGGGCGCCTGGGCGTCGTTCGGCCTCTTCATGCTGCTGCGCAAGCGCCGCTTCCCGCGCCCGCTGGTCTGGCTCGGCGCGGTCAGCTTCTCGGTCTACCTGCTGCACACGCCGGTGAAGCACTTCCTGGTCTGGCAGCTGGGGTGGAAGGACTACGTCCGGGAGCTGGCCGACATGCCTCCGCTGGAGCGGACGGCGTGGAGCCTCGGGTACCTGGCCATCCTGCTGGTGGTCTGCTGGGTGGTCTACCGCCTGGTCGAACTGCCCTTCCAGAACCTGGGCCGCAAGCTGACCAAGGCGACGAACCGGCGCTGGCCGGCCCAGCCGGTCGAGGCCCCGCCGGCGAGGGAACAGGCGGCACCGCAGCCGCAGCCGGTGCTGGTGGGTGCGGGAGCCGGCGGCGGAGAGCCGGTCGGTGGCCGGGGGCCCCTCGGCTGAGTGCGCGGACGGAGGGACCGGGCGGCACGCCGCCCGGTCCCTCCGCGTTTTCCGGACGGGGCCCCGCGCGCGGGGCGGGTCGTTCGGCGGCTGGCCGTGACTGACGGGCGGGCCGCGACCGGCGTCAGAGCGTGACGGTGGCGCGGAAGACGGTGGTACCGGTGGCGGTCCCGGTGAGCCGGGTCGCGGTGTCGTCCGCCGGGAGGAAGACGGACTCCCCGCGGGCGAGGTCCAGCGCGGTGCCGTCGGCGGCGGTCAGCCGGGCGGTGCCGGCGGTGCAGAGCAGGATCTGCGGGGTACGGCCGTCGACCAGCCGGTCCCGGCCGTCCAGGACGAAGCGGGAGAGCCGGAACTCGTCGATCGGGACGGGGTACAGCTCCTCGCCGGGGGTGCCGGCGACCGGTTCCGGCCGCAGCACCTCGGGGGTGCCGGCGGTGAAGCCGACCACCTTCAGCAGCTCGGGGACGTCGATGTGCTTGGGGGTGAGCCCGGCCCGCAGCACATTGTCGGAGTTGGCCATCAACTCGACGCAGATGCCGTGCAGATAGGCGTGCGGAACGCCCGCGCCGAGGTAGAGCGCCTGGCCCGCGCGGAGCCGGATGTGGTTGAGCAGCAGGCCGGCGATCAGGCCGCGGTCGCCGGGGAAGTCGCGGGCGATCCGGGTGTACGGCGCGTACGGCCCGGCGGGGTCGTCGGCGGCCGCCTTGTCCACGGCCTCGGCGGTGTCCCGGACGGCGGCGGCCGCGTCGGCGTCGGCCATGGTGAGGACGGCGGCCAGGGTCCGGCGCAGCGCCTCGGACTCGGTGCCGGTGCGCAGCAGGGCGATCAGCGGGTCGAGCGCGGGCACCTTCAGCCCGGCCAGCAGGGCGGCCGCCCCGGCCGGCGGGCGGAAGCCGCAGAGGCCGTCGAACTCGTCGAGCGCGCAGATGAGTTCGGGCTTGTGGTTGGCGTCGCGGTAGTTGCGTTCCGGGGCGTCCGGCGGGAGGCCGAGGGCGTTCTCCGCGGCGAACCCGGCCCGGGCCTGGTCGAGGGTGGGGTGGGCCTGGATGGAGAGCGGGATACCGGCGGCGAGGACCTTGAACAGGAACGGCAGCGTGGGGCCGAACCGGGCGACGGTGGCCGCACCCAGCTCGCCCTCGGGATCGGCGGCGATCAACTCGTCGAGCCGGCGGGGTCCGTCGCCCCGGTCGGCGCGGGAGGGGGCGCCGGGGTGGGCGCCCATCCACAGCTCGGCCTGCGGTTCGCCGGTGGGTTCCCGTCCGAGCAGCGCGGGGATTGCGGTGACCGACCCCCAGGCGTACGGGCGGACAGTGTTGACGAGCCTGTCCATGCGCGCGGTCCTGCTCCTCTGCTGCTGTGGCGGGTGTGCCGGATCGCCGGGAGACGGCCCCGGCGTTGCGGGCGGTCCGGGCAAAGGCTGGGCATCGACCCTAGCCGACCGGTGCCGTCAGCAGGGAAACGACGGGCGTACCCGGGGAGTGCCGCAGTCGTACCGGTGGTCGGGAGACGCGGTAGTAGGATGCCAGGACGCAGTGGTTTCCACCGTGGTTGCCACGTCGGCGGGATGCCGACCGGGGCTGCGTTTCAGAGTGCGGGCAACGGTGACTGGTCCCCGCCACCGGCCGAGAGGTTTGTACGTGACCGTGAACCAGCAGAGTTTTGCTGATCTCGGCAGGGTGCTGGTGATCATTCCGACGTTCAACGAGGCGGAGAACGTCGAGCGGATCGTCGGACGGGTCCGGGCCTCCGTGCCCGAGGCACATGTCCTGGTGGCCGACGACAACAGCCCGGACGGCACCGGGGAGCTGGCCGACAAGCTGGCCGCCGACGACCCGCACGTGCACGTCCTGCACCGCAAGGGCAAGGAAGGCCTGGGCGCCGCCTACCTGGCGGGCTTCCGCTGGGGCATCGACCAGGGCTACGACGTCCTGGTCGAGATGGACGCGGACGGCTCGCACCAGCCCGAGGAGCTGGACCGGCTGCTGGGCGCGCTGCGCGGCGCCGACCTGGTGCTGGGCTCGCGCTGGGTGCCGGGCGGCCGGGTGGTGAACTGGCCGAAGTCACGGCTGCTGCTCTCGCGCGGCGGCTCGACCTACTCGCGGCTGATGCTGGGGGTGCCGATCCGGGACGTCACCGGCGGCTACCGGGCGTTCCGCAAGGAGACGCTGCTCGGTCTGGGGATGGACGAGGTCGCCTCGGCCGGGTACTGCTTCCAGGTCGACCTGGCCTGGCGGACGGTGAAGGCCGGCTTCAAGGTGGCCGAGGTCCCGATCACCTTCGTCGAGCGCGAGCTGGGCGCCTCCAAGATGAGCCGCGGCATCGTGATCGAGGCACTCTGGCGCGTCACCTCCTGGGGTGTCGCCGACCGGATGGCCCGGCTGACCGCCGGCCGGCGCTGAGCACCGGCAGGGGCTGACCGCTCCGTACGAGCAGTCGGGAAGGCGCGCCCCGCCGGGCGCGCCTTCCGCGCATTCGGCGGGTCGTACTCCCATGCTGTAGGGCGCAGGGAATCCGACCGCCGACCAGAGGGAGCAGCCAGTGACGTCGTCCCCGCCCGAGGAGAGCGCCGGCGCGGAGCGTGCGGACGCGGAGGCTGCCGAGGCCGCGGGCGCCGTGCCGGCCCCGCCCGTCCGGCCCCTGGAGACCGCCGTCTTCACCGGCCCCGAGTCGGCCTTCTTCGCCACCTCCACACTGATCCTCGGTGAGCGCACGGCGATCCTGGTGGACGCCCAGCTGACCCGCAGCGCGGGCCGGGAGCTCGCCGAGTGGGTGGCCGGCAAGGGCCGCCGGCTGCTCGCCATCGTGATCACCCACCAGCACCCCGACCACTACTTCGGCGCCGAGGAGGTGCTGCGGCTCTTCCCCGAGGCGCAGCTGCTGGCCGCGCCGCCGGTGGTGGACGGCATCCTGCGCACCGCCGCCGCCAAGGTCGCCCAGTGGAAGCCGGTGTACGGCGACGACATCCCCGACCATCCGCTGGTGCCCGCCCCGCTGCTGCCCCAGCCGCTGATGATCGACCGCCAGGTGATCCCGGTGCTGCTGCTCGGCCAGGGCGACTGCGGCGCCTCCACGGTGGTCCACGTCCCCAGCATCCGGACGGTCATCGCCGGGGACTTCGTCTACAACGGCACCCATGTCTGGACCGCCGACACCACCCCCGGGCAGCGGACCGCGTGGGCGGGCAACCTCGGGCGGATCGCCGGACTCGGCGCGGAGCGGGTGATCGCCGGCCACCGGGCGCCCGAACAGGGCGACGAGGCGGCCCGGGTGCTCGCCTTCACCGGTGAGTACCTGCAGGACTTCGACCGGCTGCTGGCCGAGCACCCGGACGACCCGGAGGCGCTGGTCGGCGCGATGAGCGAGCGGTACGGGGAGCTGACCCTGCCGGCCATCCTGGAGCTGAGCGCCGCCGCCAACACGGCCCGGGCGGGCGCCCCGGCGGACCCGGCGGGGGAGGAGCCGGCGGCGGACGCCCCGGGGGGAGCGGAAGAGCCGGCCGACTAGGGCGGGATACTGACGGCATGACGCCGTACGACGCGATCGTCCCGGCCGGCGGGGCCGCCCGGCGCCTCGGCGGTGCCGACAAACCGGGCCTGACCGTCGGTGCGGCCACCCTGCTCGACCGGGTGCTCGCCGCCTGCGCGGACGCCCGTACCACCGTGGTGGTCGGCCCCGCACGCTCCACCGCCCGCACCGGGGTGCGCTGGACCCGTGAGCAGCCGCCCGGTGGCGGCCCGGTCGCGGCCGTCGCGGCCGGCCTCGCCGAGACCACGGCCGAGGTGGTGCTGCTGCTCGCCGCCGACCTGCCGTTCCTCGACGGGCGGACCGTGCACCGCCTGGTCACCGCCCTCACCGGGGCCGGACCGGACACCGGGGCGGCCGTCCTGGTGGACCGGGCCGGCCGCGACCAGCCGCTCGCCGCCGCCTACCGCGCGGCCGCCCTGCGCACCGCGCTGGCCGCCGTCGGCGACCCCGCCGGACTGCCGCTGCGCCGGCTGACCGGCGGGCTGCGCACCCTGCGGCTGGCGGATCCGGACGGCGTCACCGAGGACTGCGACACCTGGGAGGACCTGGAACGGGCCCGTCGGCGGGAGGTCGGCCCGGTTCAGGGCGGAACGACGGCGTGAGCGAAACGACGCGCGTCGCCCACCGGGCAAACATCCCGGGGAAACCCGAGATCAGGCAGCATGGGGCCCATGGAGCGCACGCTGGATGACTGGATCGCCGAGGTCCGGGCCGACCTGGGCATCGACCTGGACGTTGACGTCCCCGGACTGCTCGACCTCGCCCGGGTGGTCGCGCACGGGGTGGCCCGGCCGGCCGCACCGCTGACCGCCTTCCTGGTCGGCTACGCGGCCGCGCAGCAGGGCGGCGGCCCGGAGGCCGTCGCCGAGGCCGCCCGGCGGACCGCGGCGCTCGCCGGGCGCTGGACGGCACCGGACGAGTCGGGACAGCCGTGAACACCGTCGAGGAGACCATCGTGGCCGGCACGCCCTCCGGCACCGGCTCGCCCGCCGGGCCGGGCATCCTGACGTGGCCGCAGGCCCGTGAGCGCGCCCGCCGGGCCGGGCGGTGTCCGCTGCCGCCGCTCAGCCTCGGGCTCGGGCGGGCGCTCGGCCACACCCTCGCCGAACCGCTCACCGCGCTCACCGACCTGCCGGCCTTCGACACCTCCGCGATGGACGGCTGGGCCGTCGCCGGGCCGGGTCCGTGGCGGGTCGCCGGCCGGCTGCTGGCCGGGCAGGCGGCCGTGCTGCCGCTGGCCGACGGCGCCGCCGTCGAGATCGCCACCGGCGCCCAGCTTCCGCCCGGTGCGACGGCGGTGCTCCGCCGTGAGCACGGTGAGCGGAACGGGGTGCTGCTGCACGACCGCACCCCGGGATCGCTGACGACCGGCCAGGACGTCCGTCCGCGCGGCCAGGAGTGCCACCGGGGCGAGGAGTTGCTCGCCGCCGGCACCCCGGTCGGCCCGGCCGTCCTGGGCCTGGCCGCCGCCTGTGGTCACGACCGGCTGGCCGTCCGCAGTCGTCCGGTGGTCGAACTGCTCGTTCTGGGAGACGAGTTGCTGGACTCCGGACCACCGCTGCCCGGCCGGGTCCGGGACGCGCTCGGCCCGCTGTTGCCGCCCTGGCTGCGGGCGGCCGGGGCCGAGACGGGTGAACCCCGCGCCGTCCGGGACGACTTCGGTCTGCTCCGGGACGCCGTCAGGCACTCCACCGCCGATGTGGTGGTCACCACCGGCGGGACCGCCGCCGGTCCGGTCGACTTCCTGCACCAGGCCCTCGCCGCGGCCGGTGCCCGGCTGCTGGTGGACGGCGTCGCCGTCCGCCCCGGGCACCCGATGCTGCTCGCCGAACTCCCCGGCGGCCGCCACCTGGTGGGACTGCCCGGCAACCCGCTGGCCGCGGTGGCCGGCGTCGTCACGCTCGCCCTGCCACTGCTGTACGCCCGCAGCGGCCGGGTCGCGGGCGAACCGGCCGTCACACCCGCCGCCGTCGATCTGGCCGGTCACCCGGTGGACACCCGGCTGCTGCCGGTCCGCCGTACCGTGAGCGGCGCCGTCCCGCTGTCCTTCGACGGGCCCGCGATGCTGCGCGGCCTGGCCCGCGCCGAGGCGCTCGCCGTGGTGCCGCCCGGCGGGGTGGCGGCCGGCACCGCCGTCGAACTCCTGGAGGTCCCGTGAGCACCCGCCGCGGCCGTCTGTCCCGGCTGGGCGCGCCCGCCCCCGGTACCGAGCCCTGGGCGGACGCCGGTGTCGTCCTGCCCGCCCGGCGGTCCGAGCCCGCGGTCCGGCAGGTCGGCTCGCGACTGCTGCTGGCGCTCGCCGTGCTGGTGGTCACCACCGTGATCGTCTGGCTGGACCGGGACGGCTACAACGACAACGCCGGTGGCGGGCTGAGCTTCCTGGACTCCGCGTACTACGCCACCGTGACGCTTTCCACCACCGGGTACGGCGACATCACGCCGTTCAGCGACAGCGCCCGGCTCACCAACATCTTCGTGATCACCCCGCTGCGCGTGCTCTTCCTGATCATCCTGGTCGGCACCACGCTCGAGGTGCTCACCGAACGCACCCGCCAGCAGTGGCGGTTGAACCGCTGGAGGTCCACCGTGCGGGAGCACACCGTCGTGATCGGGTACGGCACCAAGGGCCGCAGCGCGGTCGACACCCTGATCGGCCAGGGGGTGTCCAAGGACGAGATCGTGGTCGTCGACCCGCAGCGCAAGGTGATCGACCAGGCCGCCCGGAACGGTCTGGTGGGCGTGGTGGGTGATGCCACCCGCACCGACACCCTGCTGCGCGCCGGACTGCCCACCGCCGCCCGGGTGGTGGTGGCCCCGGAGCGGGACGACACCGCCGTCCTGGTCACTCTGACGGCGCGTCAGCTCAACAAGGGGGCCACCGTGGTGGCGGCCGTGCGGGAGGACGAGAACGCGCCGCTGCTGCGGCAGAGCGGCGCCGACGTGGTGGTGACCAGCTCCAGTTCGGCGGGCCGGCTGCTCGGGATGTCGATGGTCAGCCCGCACGCGGGCGCGGTGATGGAGGACCTGCTCACCTACGGCAACGGCCTGGACGTGATCGAGCGCCCCGTCACCCGGGCCGAGGCCGGGCACGGCCCGCGCGACTGCGCGGACCTGGTGGTCGCGGTGGTCCGCGGTCGGCGGGTGATCAACTACACCGAGCCGGAGGCCGCCGTGCTCCAGCTCACCGACCGGCTGATCGTCATCAAGTGAGCACCGCCGGCAGGTGGATCCGGCCGGTCCGGGCGCTTCGCTACAGTCCGTGCCATGAGTGAACAACCACGAGCACCCTTCGGCACGTTCGAGTCGGTCGCCCCGGCGCTGGAGGCCGGTGGCCTCCTCGCCGGGCCGGTGGCCGCCGCCCTCGCGGACTGGGACGCCCGGGAGGCGGCCCGGGCCGTGCTGTATGTGGACACCGACCCGGAGAAGGCCGACACCGCGGTCTTCTGCGAGGCCTACGACGCACCGCTGGAGGCCTCCGCCAACTGCGTGGTGGTCGCCGCCAAGCGCGGCGGGGAGACCGCGCTCGCCGCCTGTCTGGCGCTCGCGCACACCCGGGTGGACGTCAACAAGGCCGTCCGCAGGCACCTGGCCGCGCGCAAGGCCTCGTTCGCGCCGATGGACGCGGCGGTGGCGGAGACCGGCATGGAGTACGGCGGCATCACCCCGGTCGGGCTGCCCGCCGGCTGGCCGCTGCTGATCGACGCGGCGGTCGCCGAGGCGCCCTACGTCCTGGTGGGCAGCGGGCGGCGGCGCGGCAAGCTGATCCTGCCCGGCTGGGCGCTGGCCCGACTTCCGGGCGCCGAGGTGCTGCAGGGCCTGGCCGGCTGAGCGGGGCGCACCCCCGACCGGGGCCGGTACGCAGTAGCTTCGGGGCATGTATGCGATGACGATTCCCGAACCCGGCGGGCCCGAGGCGCTGGTCTGGGCCGAGGTGCCCGATCCGGTGCCCGGCGAGGGCGAGGTCCTGGTCGAGGTGGCGGCGACCGCGGTCAACCGGGCCGACCTGCTCCAGCGGCAGGGCTTCTACGATCCGCCGCCCGGCAGTTCGCCCTATCCCGGGCTGGAGTGCTCGGGGCGGATCGTCGCCCTCGGGCCCGGCGTGGCCGGCTGGGCGGTCGGCGACGAGGTCTGCGCACTGCTGGCCGGCGGCGGCTACGCGCAGCGGGTCGCGGTGCCGTCCGGGCAGCTGCTGCCGGTGCCGAAGGGGCTGAGCCCGGAACAGGCCGCCGCGCTGCCGGAGGTCGCCGCGACGGTCTGGTCCAACATCTTCCTGGTCGCCCATCTGCGGCCGGGCGAGACGGTGTTGCTGCACGGCGGGGCCAGCGGCATCGGGACGCTGGCGATCCAGCTGGCCAAGGCGGTCGGCGCCCGGGTGGCGGTGACGGCGGGCAGCGCCGCGAAGCTGGCCCGGTGCACCGAGCTGGGCGCCGACATCGCGATCGACTACCGCGAGCAGGACTTCGTCGAGGTGCTCCGGGAGGCCACCGGCGGCGCCGGGGCGGACGTGATCCTGGACATCATGGGCGCCAGGTACCTCCAGCGGAACGTGGACGCGCTGGCGGTCAACGGCCGGCTGGTGATCATCGGGCTGCAGGGCGGTGTGCAGGGCGAGATCAACCTCAACACCCTGCTGCGCAAGCGCGGCGCGGTGATCGCCACCAACCTGCGCGGCCGGCCGCTGGCGGAGAAGGCGGCGATCGTGGCGGCGGTGCGCGAGCACGTCTGGCCGCTGGTCGAGGCCGGGGTGGTGAAGCCGGTGATCGACCGGGTGCTGCCCCTGGCCGAGGCCGCCGCCGGGCACCGGGTGCTGGAGAACGGCGAGCAGGTCGGCAAGGTGGTCCTGCGGGCCTGAGCGGGACCGGGGACGGTGCGGCGGTTGGTGTACGGCTGTTCGAAATGCCCGGATGGTCGGATTGTGTGAGGCTGGTGCGGAGCTGTCCCGCCGCCGACCCCGCCTGTGCGCGGTCGGCCGTCGGAAGGACCTCCGACCGTGGCCGCATCTTCGAACGCGTTTCTCGGGCCGCTGCCCGCCACACCGTCCCACGGCTACTCCCTCTCCTCTGCCGGCCGGCGCCCGCGCCGTCGCGGCGCCCTCCGCGGGCAGCGACTGCTGGCGGCGGTGGTGCTCGGGCTGGCCCTGCCGCTGGCCGTCGTGCCGCTCGCCGCGGCCGCTGCCTGGCCGCACCCGGTCGGACCCCGGGGGGCGGCCACCAGCGCCGGTCCCGAGGCCCGGGCCGGGGGGACACCGCCGTCGTCGCCACGTTTTTCGATGTCGCGTTCCCCCGCGTCGCATTCCCCGGCGGCCGCGGCGCCCGCGAGCGCGGAACCGGACCCCGGCCCCGCCGAGCGGCAGAGCGCCACGTCCTCGCCGGCGGCCGTACCCCCGCAGCACGGGACGGGGCGCCCCCGGCCGGCCGGGGGCAGGTTCTGGGCCGACCGGGACGCGGCCGGGCACCGGCACCGGCCCGCCTCGGCGCCCGAGCGTGCCGAGGCCGCCGCCGAGCAGGCCCCCGACTCCGCTCCGGATGCCGTTCCCGGGTCCGCCCCGGGCTCCGTTCCCGGGTCCGCCCCGGGCTCCGTTCCCGGGTCCGCCCCGGGCTCCGTTCCCGGCCGGACCTCGGAACAGGCCCCGGAACAGGCCCTGGAACAGGCTGCGGAACAGGCCCCGGAGCAGCCCGCCGGGCAGCCTGGGGCGCAGGTGCCGGACCGGTCCGCCGAGACCGCTCCGCCCGCCTCGGACGCGGACCCCGGCACGCCGGACGCCCCGGCCCCGGCCGACGGCGCCACCGCGCTCGACAGCGCGACGGTGGCCGCCGGACAGCCCGTCGCGGTCGGCCCGGCCGCCGTACCCGCCCACTGGGGCGACGCCTCCACGCTCCAGCTGCCGCTGGGCGCCGGCCTCGGCCTGATCGGCTGCGGCCTGGGCCTGATAGGCCTGCGGCTGCGCAAGGGCTGAACCCCGCGCGGGCCGGCG
The DNA here is from genome assembly GCF_044755565.1 of Kitasatospora sp. NPDC092286. NCBI lineage: Bacteria > Bacillati > Actinomycetota > Actinomycetes > Kitasatosporales > Streptomycetaceae > Kitasatospora > Kitasatospora sp. NPDC092286. The sequence goes on from NZ_JBIVRD010000028.1 coordinate 109,553, forward strand.
GGCCGGGCGGCTCCGCGGGCGCCGTTCCCGCCGGCCCGCCTCGCCGACTGAGTACGCGTACGGATACCGGCCCGCCGCGTACGGGCGTACCGTCGTGCCCGGCGGGCCGGAGCGGCCGGTGGTGGTGCGGCCGGGGGCTTCCGCCCGACCAACCCCAGTGAGAGAGAATGTTGTTCATGACGAATCCGATGAACGAGCGCTCGTCGCACGAGCTGTACCAGTCCGCGGGCGGGCAGTCGCAGGACGGCCAGAAGGTGCTGATCGTCGGACCGGACGGGCTGCCGGTGGGCCAGGGGTTCACCGCCTCGACCGGGGACGACGGCGACGGACCGCGCGAACTCCCGGTGACCGAGATGGTGGAGCAGCCCGCCAAGGTCATGCGGATCGGTAGCATGATCAAGCAGCTGCTGGAGGAGGTCAGGGCGGCTCCCCTCGACGAGGCCAGCCGCGCCCGGCTGAAGGACATCCACGCCAGCTCCATCAAGGAGCTGGAGCTCGGTCTGGCCCCCGAGCTGGTCGCCGAGCTGGAGCGGCTGTCGCTCCCGTTCACCGAGGACAGCATCCCGACCGAGGCCGAGCTGCGGATCGCGCAGGCCCAGCTGGTGGGCTGGCTGGAGGGGCTGTTCCACGGCATCCAGACCGCGCTGTTCGCCCAGCAGATGGCGGCGCGGGCGCAGCTGGAGCAGATGCGGCGGGCGCTGCCGCCCGGCCTGCACGGCGGTGATCTGGAGGACGACGAGCCCGGCGAGGGCCGCGGCATCCGCTCCGGCCCGTACCTGTAGGCCGGCCGCCGCACGTCGGCCGGGGCGCCCGGTGCCGGACGTACCGGCACGACGCGGCACCGGGCGGACCGGTTCACGCACTACCGATGGGTAAGGGCTCGCGGCCCGGACGGAGGGTCGGCCCGGTGCCGATCACCGTCGTGGCGAGCCGATACCCTGGCCCCTGTCGCAGGCCCGGCGAACGCCGCGACGGGGGCCGGGCAGGCCAGCGGGCCGGGCCCGACCACGCACGGACGAGACCGAACGTCACGGTCGCGGCGGCACGGCCGCACCGAGGGGGAGCAGAGGACCATGAGCGAGCACGGCAACGCGGCGGTCGAGGGCTTCTCCCTGGGCAACGGCAGGTACGTGCTGCAGCGGCTGCTGGGCGAGGGCGGCATGGCCTCCGTGCACCTCGCGTACGACAACGTGCTGGGCCGGCAGGTCGCGCTGAAGAGCATGCACGCCGAGCTGGGCCACGAGGCGTCGTTCAAGGAGCGCTTCCGCCGCGAGGCGCAGGCGGTGGCCCGGCTGGAGCACGAGAACATCGTCCGGGTCTACGACAGCGGCGAGGACGTCGGCCCGGACGGCTCGACCACGCCGTTCATCGTGATGCAGCTGGTCGACGGCAAGGGCCTGCGCGATGTGATCAACGAGTCGGTCGCGCAGTACGGTGCGATGCCCACCGAGGACGCGCTGAAGGCCGTCGTCGGCGTGCTGAACGCGCTGGAGGCCTCGCACGACCAGGGCCTGGTGCACCGTGACATCAAGCCGGGCAACGTCATGTTCGACCGCAAGGGCGTCGTCAAGGTGATGGACTTCGGCATCGCCCGGGCGCTGGAGTCCGGTGTGACGTCGATGACCCAGACCGGCATGGTGGTCGGCACCCCGCAGTACCTCTCGCCCGAGCAGGCCCTCGGCAAGCCGGTGGACGCCCGCTCCGACCTCTACTCGGTCGGCGTGATGTTCTTCGAGATGCTCACCGGCCAACTGGTCTTCGACGGCGACTCGGCCTTCTCGATCGCCTACAAGCACGTGCAGGAGGAGCCGCCGGCGCCGTCCTCCCTCAACCGTTCGGTCGGCCCGGCGGTGGACGCGTTCGTCGCGACGGCGCTGCGCAAGGACCCGGCGCACCGCTTCCCGAGCGCGGCGGCGATGCGCGACGAGGCCGAGCGGCTGATCGCGGCCGAGAAGGGCGGCGGCGGCCACCAGCTGGCCGCGAGCACGCCGCTGGTGATCACCGACGGTCCGCGCTCGGCGCACGCCGCGCCGCAGGCCCCGCAGACGCCGCAGCCGTTCCAGCAGCAGTACCGGACCCCGCCGCCCGCGTTCCAGACCCCGCAGCCGCAGGCCCCGCAGACCCCGCAGCCGTTCCCGCAGCAGTACCGGACGCCGCCGCCGGCCTTCCAGACGCCGCCGCCCGCGTTCCAGACCCCGCAGCCGATGCCGGCGCCGCCGTTCCAGCCGGCCCCGGCGTCCGGCGGCAACGGCTGCTCCACGGCCCTGGTGATCATCGGCATCATCGTCGGTGTGATCGTGCTCGCGGTCATCATCATCGCCATCGTGGTGAACCGGGCGGAGAAGGACGCCGGTTCCGGCACGGGCACGCGCGGTGCCGAGCGGACCGCGGCCGTGTTGCGCCTGGACGGTCCGGCCGACCGGAATGGCCTGCTCTGACGCGGTCCGCCGGGATCGGGTGTGCTACAGGGGCAGGCCGAAGGCGGTAGCGTTCGGGGACACGAAGCGACAGGGCACCGCGATCCGAGCGAAGGCCCGGGGCGAGGAGCGATGGCACAGACGCAGCATCCGGACGACGACGACGACGACGACGGCGCCTGGACGACCGGCGAGACCGGCGGGGCCCCGAAGGTGTCCGAACCCGGTAGCGACGCCGCCACCACCGCGCTCCCCCCGGTCGGCGGCGGCCCGCACACGCCCGGCCGGGGCAGCGCGGCCCCGCTCGGCACGGTGGGTGAGGGCCGCTACCGGCTGACCCACCGGCTCGGCCGCGGTGGCATGGCCGAGGTGTTCGCCGCCCAGGACGTCCGGCTCGGCCGGACCGTCGCGGTCAAGCTGCTCCGCCCCGAGCTCGCCCAGGACGACATCGCCCGGCTGCGCTTCACCCGCGAGGCGCACGCCGTCGCGGCGCTCAACCACCACTCGATCGTCGCGGTCTACGACACCGGCGAGGAGCACGTCGGCGAGGAGTCGACGCCGTACATCGTGATGGAGCTGGTCGAGGGCCGGACCGTCCGCGAGCTGCTGGTGGACGAGGAGGCGCCGCCGGTCGACCAGGCGCTGATCATCATCGCGGGGGTGCTGGAGGCGCTCGCCTACAGCCACCGGCACGGCATCGTGCACCGCGACATCAAGCCCGCCAACGTGATCATCACGACCACCGGCGCGGTCAAGGTGATGGACTTCGGCATCGCCCGGGCGCTGACCGGCGCCGCCAGCACCATGACCCAGACCGGCATGGTCATGGGCACCCCGCAGTACCTCTCGCCCGAGCAGGCCCTCGGCAAGCCGGTCGACCACCGCTCCGACCTGTACGCGGCCGGCTGCATGCTCTACGAGCTGCTGACGCTCCGCCCGCCGTTCACCGGCGACACCCCGCTCTCGGTGGTCTACCAGCACGTCCAGGACCCGCCGATGCCGCCGTCCCAGGCCAACCCCCGGGTATCGGTGGCGCTCGACCCGATGGTGCTGCGCTCGCTCGCCAAGAACCCGGACGACCGGTTCCAGGACGCCGACGAGTTCCGCGCCCACGTCCAGCACACCCTGCGCGAGATGCACGGGGCCGGTGCCCCCTGGGCGGCCGGCGCCGCGGCCGCCGGGCTGGCGGCCGCCGGCCAGGGCCACAGCGGGGCCACCCCCATGGTCGGCGCGGACGGCGAGACGGCCGTCACGGCGCCGTACGGCGCGGCCGCTCCCGGTGAGCCGACGGCGGTGCTGCCGTACCAGCAGGCCGGCGGCCCGCCGACCCCGGCGTCGCCCTATCCGGCGGTCGGCGGTTCCTACGGCGGTTCCTACGGCGGTGACGGTTCGGGCGGGGACGACGACGGGCACGGCCACGGCCGGCGGCGCGGGCCGTGGGGCTGGGTGGCCGGCGCCGCGGCGGTGGTCGTCGCGGCCAGTGTCGGCATCGCGTTCGCGCTCAGCGGCGGCGGCAACGGCGGCACCGGGGACCGGGACGGGCACCTTCCCACGCCCGCCCCGGCGGTCAGTTCGTCGGAAGCCGTGACCCCCACGCCGGGCACCAACCCGAGCGCGGCCCCGTCCGCCCAGAACACCAAGCGCCCGCAGCAGCCGACCGACAACAACAACAGCGGCGGCGGCAACATGAGCCAGGCGCCCAGCATGCCGTCGGGCAAGCACACGCCGACCCCGACGCCCACGCCCACCACCACCAAGTCGGCGACGTCCACCCCGTCGCCGAGCACCACGCCCAGCTCGACCGGTACGCCGACCAGTGGTGGCGGCCCTTCGCCGTCCACGCAGCCGTCCCAGACCTCGGGCGGCAAGCCGACGGCGCCGGCCACCGGGGGGGCCTCGGCGCCGCCGAGCCCCTGACCCCGGTCTCCCCGGTTTCCCCGGTCTCCCCGGTCTCCCCGGTCTCCCCGGGGGCGGGCCCGGACCTTCCGGACCCGCCCCCCGGGGCTTCCTGGCTGTCCGGGCCCCGGCCGTCCGGGTCAGTTGGCGAAGGCGTCCAGGACCTGCTCGTACTCCTGGCACCACCACGCCAGCTGGCCCGCCGAGGCGGGGTAGAGCGGGTCGGCCCGGTGGTCGGCCCGCTGGTAGCGCCACTGGAGCATCCAGAAGTCGTTCAGCCGCTCCCACCAGACCCGGTGCACCGCCGCCGCCAGGTGCTCGGCGGTGGCCGCCCCGGTGGCCCGGTAGGCCTGTGAGTAGTGCCGGACCCGGACGAGGTCGAGCACCCCGGAGGTCCGGTCGTTGAAGAGCAGGGTGGCCGCGCGGACGGCCTCCTCGGCGCGCGGCTGGGGGCCGAGCTTGTCCCAGTCCAGGACCGCCGAGATCCGGCCGTCCTTGTGCAGCAGATTGAGCCCGTGGAAGTCGCCGTGGGTCCAGCCGGTGGGCGGGGCGGCCTGGGGGGCGGGCCGGCGGTGGGCGTACTCGGCGAGCAGGTTCAGCCGTTCGGTGAGGCGCCGTTCGACCAGCGCGTCCAGCTCGCCGTACGGGTGGTGCTCACGGGCCCGCCGCCGCAGGTCAGCGGCGAGCCGGGCGCTGTCCAGCGGGTCGGCGCTGCGGTAGCCGGAGGGCTGGCTCAGGGGGGCGCACACATCGTCCAGTGCGCCGTGCACTCGGCCGAGGAGCGCGCCGAGTGCGGCGCACTGCGGGAGAGTGTGGTCGGTACCGTGCCGGTGTCGGCCATCGATCCAGGGGAAGAGCGCGAACAGCCGGCCGCCGAAGGCGGCCACCGTCCCGGACCGCTCGGCACAGGCCAGCGGGGGAGCGACCGGCAGCCCGAGGGCGTGCAGCGCGGCCATCGCGCGGTGGTGCGCGGTGATCGCCGGGCGGTTGGCGGTGGCGGCGTCGACGTAGCACTTCAGGAAGTACGACCCGGCCTCGGTGGTGACCCGGTAGCCCCGGTTCAGCAGGCCCTCGGCGACGGGCTCGGCGGTCAGGAGCCGCCCCACCCGGTAGCGGTGCAGGACCTCGGCCAGGGCGGCGTGGGGGACGGGCGGGCTGAGGGTCCCTATGGGCGGTGCGGCGAGGTCGGGGCGGGCCGGGGCGCAGGCGAGGGTCTGGCTGAAAGTCACAGCCAGAGGTTAGGGCCCCCTTGCGGGGGCCCTTGACAAACCATCAGTGCTATGTATCCGAATCGGATCAGTGCTGCTGGTCCGCCTGGTGCCGGGCCACGAAGGCGGCGGCCTGGGTGCGCCGCTCCATGCCCATCTTGGCGAGCAGGCTGGAGACGTAGTTCTTCACCGTCTTCTCGGCTAGATGCAGCTCGTTGCCGATCTGGCGATTGGTCATCCCCTCGCCGATCAGATCGAGGATCCGGCGCTCCTGCTTGGTGAGCTGCGCCAGCCGCTCGTCCTCCTTCTCGCCGCCGTCGCGCAGGCGGGCCAGGACCCGGCTGGTGGCGACCGGGTCGAGCAGCGACTTCCCGGCCGCCACGTCCCGGACGGCGGCGATCAGGTCGGTGCCCCGGATCGCCTTCAGGACGTACCCGGAGGCGCCCGCCATGATCGAGTCGAACAGCGCCTCGTCGTCCGAGAACGACGTCAGCATCAGGCACTTGATCTCCGGCAGCCGGGAGCGGATCTCGCGGCAGACCTCGACCCCGTTGCCGTCCGGCAGCCGGACGTCGAGCACCGCGACATCGGGGTGGACCGCCGGGATCCGGGTCAGCGCCTCGGCCGCCGTGCCGGCCTCACCGACCACCTCGATGTCGTCCTCGACCGAGAGGAGATCGTGGACGCCCCGCCGGACCACCTCGTGGTCGTCGAGCAGGAATACCCTGATTTGTCCGTTGTCAGTCACGTGCAAAGCCTCCCATATCACCCTGTGAAAGACCTGCCGTCCAAACCGGCGCGGGATCGTTATCAGGCCAGAGCGGTCGAAATCGATGCCGGTAACCCCCTTACGTACAGGGCTCCGCCCGGATAACGTGCGCTGGTGTCCTGAAGGCGACCGAATTGAGAGCTGCGCCACATCCGTCCGTCCACCCCCACCAATCCGACGGCGAGCTGTGCGCGGCACCCTTGACAGCTGTGGAAGCCCAACAACTAGGACGTCCTAGCGCAAGCGCGCCAAGGGCTGTCGCTGGGTAACGTTCTCGTGAGGGACGCCGTCGGAACAGGAACACCACCTGCCTTGCAGCCGGTGCGCACACCCACGCGCGCCCCGCGAGGCGGTGACCGGACCGGTCACCGGCGACCCCGGGCGGCCGGACAGACCGAGGAGTGAACGTGACCGTCAAAAGCACGGCGAGGGCTCGCAAGAAGGCGGCCCCCGGCGTTCCTGACACCCTCCGCGCCACGGGCACGGACGGCCAGCCGGAGCTCGTACAGCTGCTCACCCCGGAGGGCGAGCGGATCGAGCACCCGGACTACCCGCTCACCACCACCCCGGAGGAGCTGCGCGCCCTCTACCGCGACCTGGTGCTGGTGCGCCGGTTCGACGCCGAGGCTACCGCGCTGCAGCGCCAGGGCGAGCTCGGCCTGTGGGCCTCGCTGCTCGGCCAGGAGGCCGCGCAGGTCGGCTCCGGCCGGGCCATGCGCACCGGCGACTACGCCTTCCCCACCTACCGCGAGCACGGCGTGGCCTGGTGCCGCGACGTCGACCCGCTGAACCTGCTCGGCATGTTCCGCGGCGTGAACCACGGCGGCTGGGACCCGAACGAGAAGAACTTCCACCTGTACACCATCGTGATCGGCGCGCAGGCCCTGCACGCCACCGGCTACGCGATGGGCATCACCAAGGACGGCACCGACGACGCGGTGATCGCGTACTTCGGCGACGGCGCCTCCAGCCAGGGCGACGTCAACGAGGCCTTCACCTTCGCCTCGGTCTACAACGCCCCGGTGGTGTTCTTCTGCCAGAACAACCAGTGGGCGATCTCCGAGCCCACCACCACCCAGACCAAGATCCCGCTGTACCGCCGCGCCTCCGGCTTCGGCTTCCCGGGCGTCCGGGTGGACGGCAACGACGTGCTGGCCTGCCTCGCCGTGACCCGCTGGGCGCTGGACCACGCGCGCAGCGGCAACGGCCCGGTGCTGATCGAGGCGTTCACCTACCGGATGGGCGCGCACACCACCTCCGACGACCCCACCCGCTACCGGCCCACCGAGGAGACCGAGGCCTGGAAGGCCAAGGACCCGATCACCCGGCTCCGGGCCCACCTGGACCGCGCGAGCCTGGCCGACGAGGAGTTCTTCGCCTCCGTCGAGGCGGAGAGCGAGCAGCTGGGGCTGCGGGTGCGCGAGGGTGTGCGCGGTATGCCGGACCCGGACCCGACCCTGATCTTCGACCACGTCTACGCCGAGCCGCATGCGCTGGTCGATGAGGAACGGGCCGAGTACGTGGCGTACGCGGCCTCCTTCGAGGCGGGGGAGAACCTCTGATGGCCGGTCAGCTCAGCATCGCCAAGGCGCTCAACGGGGCGCTGCGCAAGTCGCTGGAGGACGACCCGAAGACCCTCCTGATGGGCGAGGACATCGGCAAGCTCGGCGGCGTCTTCCGGATCACCGACGGTCTGCAGAAGGACTTCGGGGAGAGCCGGGTGATCGACACCCCGCTCGCCGAGTCCGGTATCGTCGGCACCGCGATCGGCCTGGCGCTGCGCGGCTACCGCCCGGTGGTGGAGATCCAGTTCGACGGCTTCGTCTACCCGGCCTTCGACCAGATCGTCTCCCAGCTGGCCAAGATGCACGCCCGGGCGCTCGGGCACGTGAAGCTCCCGGTCACCATCCGCATCCCGTACGCGGGCGGCATCGGCGCGGTCGAGCACCACAGCGAGTCGCACGAGGCGTACTTCGCGCACACCGCCGGCCTGCGCGTGGTCACCCCGTCCAGCGCGCACGACGCGCACTGGATGCTGCGCCAGGCCATCGCCTCGGACGACCCGGTGGTCTTCCTGGAGCCCAAGCGCCGGTACTGGGACAAGGGCGAGGTCGGCGCCGCCGCCGACCTGGCGCTGCACGACGCCCGGATCGTCCGTCCCGGTACCGATGCCACGCTGATCGCGTACGGGCCGATGGTCAAGGTCTGCCTGGAGGCCGCCGCGGCCGCCGAGGAGGACGGCCGCCGACTGGAGGTCGTCGACCTGCGCTCGCTCTCCCCGGTGGACTTCGCCGCCCTGGAGGAGTCGGTCAGGCGCACCGGGCGCGGCATCGTGGTGCACGAGGCGCCGGTCTTCCTGGGCATGGGCGCCGAGCTGGCCGCCCGGCTCACCGAGCGCTGCTTCTACCACCTGGAGGCGCCGATCCTGCGGGTCGGCGGCTACTACGCGCCGTATCCGCCGTCCCGGGTCGAGGAAGCCTTCCTGCCCGACCTGGACCGCGTGCTCGACGCCGTCGACCGCGCGCTCGCGTACTGAACCGGGGAGCGAAGATGACCACCGAAGTTCGCTCGCTCCGCGAGTTCAGAATGCCCGACGTCGGCGAGGGCCTCACCGAGGCCGAGATCCTCAGCTGGTACGTCAAGCCCGGCGACACCGTGACGGACGGCCAGGTCGTCTGCGAGGTGGAGACCGCCAAGGCCGCCGTGGAGCTGCCGATCCCCTTCAACGGGGTCGTCGAGCAGCTGTTCTTCCCGGAGGGCGCGACGGTCGATGTCGGCACCGTGATCATCTCGGTCGCGGTCGCCGGTGAGGCCGGGGCCGCCGCACCGGCCGTCGCCGCCGCACCCGCGGCCCCCGCGCCGGCACCGGCACCGGCCGAGGCGGAGCCGGAGCGGCGTGAGGTGCTGGTCGGGTACGGCCCGCGGACCGGTGGCAGTCAGCGCCGGGCCCGCCGGACGACCACCACCACCGTGATCGCCCCGGCTCCTGTTCCGGTTCCCGCGGTCGTCGTGCCCGTGTCCGTGCCCGTGCCCGTTCCGGTGGTGCCGGAGCAGCCCTCCGGTGACCGGCCGCTGGCCAAGCCGCCGGTGCGCAAGCTCGCCAAGGACCTCGGCATCGACCTGCGCGCGGTCACCCCGACCGGTCCGGACGGTGTGATCACCCGCGAGGACGTGCACGCCCACGCGTCGGCCGCCGCCGCGGTGGCGGCAGCGGCCGACGCGCCGGCCCCGGTGGCCGCCGCCGAGCCGGTGTCCGTGTCCGGCTCGGGCGACGTCCGGGTGCCGATCAAGGGCGTCCGCAAGGCGACCGCGCAGGCGATGGTGAGCTCGGCCTTCACCGCCCCGCACGTCACCGAGTTCGTCCAGGTCGACGTCACCCGCACGATGAGGTTCGTCCGGCGGCTCAAGGAGAGCGGCGAACTGGGCCGGGACATCCGGGTCAGCCCGCTGCTGCTGGTCGCCAAGGCGCTGCTGACCGCGATCAAGCGGCACCCCGAGATCAACGCCCAGTGGGACGAGGCCGCCCAGGAGATCGTGATCAAGGGCCAGGTGAACCTCGGCATCGCCGCGGCCACCCCGCGCGGCCTGATCGTCCCCAACATCAAGGACGCCGGTGCCAAGACCCTCTCGGGCCTGGCGGCGGCGCTCGGCGAGCTGATCGACACCGCCCGCCAGGGCAAGACCTCGCCGGCCGACATGCAGGGCGGCACGGTCACCATCACCAACGTCGGCGTCTTCGGCGTCGACACCGGTACCCCGATCCTCAACCCGGGGGAGGCGGCCATCCTCGCCTTCGGGGCGGTCCGGGAACTGCCGTGGGTGCACAAGGGCAAGGTGGTCCCGCGGCAGGTCACCACCCTGGCCCTCTCCTTCGACCACCGCCTGGTGGACGGGGAGCTCGGCTCCAGGGTGCTGGCCGACGTGGCCGCACTGCTGGAGCGCCCCAAGCGCCTGATCACCTGGGGCTAGAAGAAGCGAAGGGGCCCCGCCTCCGCACCTTGGGTTCAAGGGGTCGTCGCAACACCACTTGGTTTTAGGTGGTGAGTAGATCACGTAGACGCTCGGCTGGGGTATTCCAGCCGAGCGTCTTGC